>JAFXVS010000003.1 GCA_017534815.1 Bacteroidaceae bacterium
TGGTCACTTGACCACGACACGCACTCAATAAGCAAGTTGTCAGGGCGATGCCCGCAAGGATAGTAAAAATTGTCTTTCTCATTGTTAAACCGTTTTTAATGGGTGATTACATTGCAAAGATGCAAAGTTTTTTTCTTACACAAAAATATTTTGGCATTTTCTCATCTTTTCGCCATGAAAAAGTGCATCTAACCTTATTTAATGCTGATATCAAGTTCATTTATCGTTCATTTCAAGAATAAATCGTACCTTTGCAACACAAAAACAGTTTTAGCTATATGACAAAGAACTTTACACTCCTCATTTTCATCTTTTCGCTATTGATGACACAAGCTGCAGCTCAGACAACCAGAACGATTGATATCAGCGGCGACAATAAAGATAAAAAGAGCCGAACTCGTGCAGCTCTTTTATAAAATTGGGCAGTATCGATTAAGCCTTACCCTCTCGCGGGAAACTTACCCGGATAGTCAAAATATTCTTTTTGACACTACAAAGATAGGGACTTTTATTTCACATTCCAAATTTTTCTTCATCTTTTTTCCATTTTTTCCCTCAAGAGGCTTTTATTCCCGTTTTTTTTACAGGGGCTCCGCAGCTTCGCAAAGACTTGCAGCAACTGGGTGTGCTTTCGAGTTTTTGATGATGATTGACATTTTTCAAGGCAAATGCAAGGTTTTTTCATGAAAAACAAGTATCTTTGCACCCAAATAACAATGGAACTAACACAAATATACTTTACAAGCATGACAACGAACGTAAAACTCTATGGGTTGAATTATGCTGAGGTAAGGACTTACCTCTGGGCTGCGGCTTTTGTGGTGGCCAATCTGGTGCTGCCGAGACTCTTTCACCTCATTCCGCAGGGCGGCATCATCT
Source organism: Bacteroidaceae bacterium (assembly GCA_017534815.1). Lineage (GTDB taxonomy): Bacteria > Bacteroidota > Bacteroidia > Bacteroidales > Bacteroidaceae > Minthosoma. The sequence goes on from JAFXVS010000003.1 coordinate 880, forward strand.
TCGCTCCACTTTCTTTCGTGATTCTGGCTGGCGCTTACAAGTTGGGCTGGAAGACGGGACTCCTGGCGGCACTCGCTTCGCCTGTGGTGAACAACCTCGTGTTTGGTCTGCCTGCATGGGGCGTGATGCCTGTGATGGCGCTGAAACTGGTGTTCCTCGCGTTGGCGGCTGGTCTGACGGCACAGTACTTCAAGCGGGTGGATCTCATGCTCCTCATCGGTGTGGTGCTGGTGGCTGAGCTCTTGGGCGGTCTCTCTGAACTGGCATTGACGGGTGGCATCGACGCCACAGTTGCGGACTTCACCATCGGATGGCCAGGTCTGCTGCTGCAAGTGTTCGGCACGTGGGCTTTACTGAGGATTTGGAGGAAGTAACAAGACTTTTTTCCACCAAAAACGCATTTTTTCTTGAAAAGTGTTGGTGGTTTCGGGAAAAGTGCGTACTTTTGCAACGATTTTGAGGAATTGAAGGGTTGAAGAACCTTTAGCTCGACGGAGTCAATTATAAAATTAAAGTCATTGAAGGACAAATGAAGTCATTGTTTAACGCATATTACTATTTTTACTTTTACTTTGGCAACAAGTAAGAGCGGGTAGTTATGTGTTGAATCAATCATGTGACAGATACATAGAGAATAACAATATAGCCCCGCTCTGATGAGTGGGGCTTTTTAGTGAACACGACAAACTATATACATTATTAATATAATATGAAAAGGATTGCAATACAAGGAGAGGTGGGAAGTTACCACGATGTGGCGAGCCACTGTTACTTCGAGAACGAGGACATCGAGCTGGTGTGCTGCGACACATTCGAGCAGATGTTCGAGGAGATGAAGCAGGACTCGAACATCATCGGCATGATGGCGATAGAGAACACCATTGCGGGCTCGCTGCTCCACAACTACGAACTGATGCGCGAGAGCGGCATGCAGATTGTGGGCGAGCATAAACTGAGAATCTCGCACAGCATCATGTGCCTGCCTGAGGACTCGTGGGAGGACATCACGGAGGTGAACTCGCACCCTGTGGCGCTAATGCAGTGTCGCGACTTCCTGAAGAAGCATCCGCAGTTGAAGATAGTGGAGACGGATGACACGGCTGGCTCTGCCAAGAACATCAGCGAGAACGGACTGAGAGGTCACGCCGCCATCTGTTCGAAGTTCGCTGCCCCACTCTATGGGATGAAAATTCTGGAGGAGGGCATCGAGACGAACAAACACAACTTCACCCGTTTCCTCGTATTGGCAGACCCTTGGTTGGCTGAGGAACTGAGCAAGCCGAGCCAGTCGAACAAGGCAAGCATCGTGTTCAGCCTGCCACACAGTGAGGGTTCGCTCTCTCAGGTATTGAGCATCTTCTCATTCTACAAGATCAACCTCACGAAGATTCAGTCATTGCCCATCATCGGACGGGAATGGGAGTATATGTTCTACATCGACGTGATGTACGATGACTATACCCGCTACCGCCAGAGCATCGATGCCGTGCGGCCACTGACGAAACAACTGAAAATCTTAGGAGAATATAAAGAAGGAAAAAGTACGATAAAAATATGATACAGCCAGCAGACAGACTCTCGCTTGTGAGCGAGTACTACTTTTCGAGAAAACTCAAGGAGGTGGCGAAGTTGAACGCCGAAGGACAGGACATCATCTCCCTTGCTATCGGCAGCCCCGATATGCCACCCAGTGCAGAAACCATCGACGTGCTCTGTGAGCATGCCCATCGTCCTGATGCACACGGCTATCAGCCTACAGTCGGCATCCCTGAACTGAGGAAGGCGATGGCCAACTTCTACCAGCGTTGGTACGGTGTGACGCTCGACCCTGCCACAGAGATTCAGCCGCTCATCGGCAGCAAGGAGGGCATCCTGCACGTGACGCTCGCCCTCTGCAATCCTGGCGACAAGGTGCTGGTGCCCAATCCTGGCTATCCCACCTACACGTCGCTGAGCAAGATTCTGGGTCAAGAAATCGTGAACTATGACCTGTTGGAGAGCAACGGTTGGCAACCTGACTTTGAGCAGTTAGAGGCGATGGACTTGACGGGCGTGAAACTGATGTGGACGAACTATCCCAACATGCCCACTGGCGGTCGTGCCACGCGAGAGCTGTATGAGAAAATTGTGGCGTTCGCCAAGAAACACAACATCGTGGTAGTGAACGACAATCCTTATTCGTTCATCCTCAACCGCGACGAGCACCTGAGCATCCTGCAGGTGGAGGGCGCAAAGGAATGCTGCATCGAGTTCAATTCGATGTCGAAGAGTCACAACATGCCAGGTTGGCGTGTGGGAATGCTGGCGACGAACAGCACGTTCGTTCAGTGGATTCTGAAAATCAAGAGCAACATCGACTCTGGCACGTTCCGTCCGCTGCAACTGGCCGCAGCACAAGCATACGAAAACACAGAAGCTTGGCACACACACGCCAATATCGAGACCTACGCCACGCGCCGCAAGATTGCTGAGCAGATCATGACGACCCTCGGCTGCACTTTCGACCCCACACAGCAGGGTATGTTCCTATGGGGACGCATCCCAGACAATATTGCCGACGTGGAGGACTTGACGGAGAAGGTGCTGCACGAAGCCCGCGTCTTCATCACTCCCGGCTTCATCTTCGGAAGCAACGGCAAGCGATACATCCGCATATCACTTTGTGCGAAGGATGAGAAAATGGAAGAAGCACTTCGTAGAATTCAATCGGTCTTTTCTAAGGGTTAATTTGTTTCTAAGGAATCAAGGAAATTCGATGCAAGCATCGATAAAAATCCTATATTTCTAAATTCCTTAGAGATTAAAAAAACTACAGCATATTCTTTAGAGAGGTAAAAGTACAACAATCCATAGAAATAATTAAAATTAGAATAATGGAATTAGATTTAGAAAAGTTAGGTTTGCCGAGCGACAATGAACGTCCGTTCGTGATTGCCGGCCCATGCTCCGCCGAAACAGAGGAGCAAGTGATGCAAACTGCACGTGAACTGGCCATGAAAGGCTGTCACAACTTCCGTGCTGGCGTTTGGAAACCACGTACCAAGCCAGGAGGCTTCGAGGGAAATGGCGAAAAGGCGCTGCCCTGGATGAAGCAGGTGAAGGAAGAAACGCACATGCTCATCTCCACGGAGGTGGCTACGCCCGAACACGTGGAACTGGCGCTGAAGTACGATATGGACATCCTCTGGATTGGAGCCCGTACTACCGCCAATCCCTTCGCCGTACAGGCTTTGGCCGATGCGCTGAAAGGCGTTGACGTGCCTGTGTTCGTGAAGAACCCCGTCAATCCTGACATCGAACTCTGGATTGGTGCTTTGGAGCGCATCAACCAGGCTGGCGTGAAGCGCATGGGAGCCATCCATCGTGGCTTCTCTTCTTATGAGCAGAAGATCTACCGCAATGCACCCATGTGGCAGATTCCTATCGAACTGCATCGCCGCATCCCCAACCTGCCCATCATCTGCGACCCATCCCACATCGGCGGACGTCGCGAACTCATCGCCCCACTCTGCCAGCAGGCAATGGACTTGGGTTTCGATGGTCTGATTGTCGAGGCTCACTGCGATCCCGACAAGGCGTGGAGCGATGCCAAGCAGCAGGTGACGCCAGAGGTGCTCGACTACATTCTGTCACTCCTCGTCATCCGCGACGAACACACCACCACAGAAGGATTGACCAGCCTGCGCAAGCAGATTGACGAACTCGACAACCAAATCATGGACATTCTGGCCAAGCGCATGAGGGTGTGTCGCGAAATCGGCCACTACAAGAAGGAGCACAACATGACCGTGCTGCAGGCTCATCGTTACAACGAGATCCTCTCCAAGCGTGGCGTGCAGGGTTCGCTCTGCGGTATGGGACCTGAGTTCGTCGCCAAGGTCTTCGAGAGCATCCACGAGGAAAGCGTGCGCCAACAGATTGAGATCATCAATAAGTAAGAGAGATATGAAGATACTGATATTAGGAGCAGGCAAGATGGGGTCGTTCTTCACCGACCTGCTGTCGTTCGACCACGAAGTGGCTGTGTACGACATCGACCCCAAAAGATTAAGATTCATGTACAACACCCAGCGGTTTACGTCGCTGGACGAGATTGACGCCTTCGAACCCGAACTGGTCATCAACGCTGTCAGCCTCAAATACACGCTGAAGGTTTTCGATGAGGTCATTCCACATCTGCCCAAGTCGTGCATCCTCAGCGACATCTCGTCGGTGAAGACGGGGTTCAAGGAGTACTATGAGGCAAGCGGCTTCCACTACGTCTCGACCCACCCGATGTTCGGTCCCACCTTCGCCAATCTCGGCAAGTTGAGCGACGAGAACGCCATCATCATCAACGAGGGCGACTACATGGGCCGCTGTTTCTTCAAGGATCTCTACTCAAGACTTGGCCTGAATATCTTCGAATACACCTTCGAGGAGCACGACCAGACCGTCGCTTACTCTCTCTCCATCCCATTCATCTCGACCTTCGCCTTCGCCGCCGTGATGAAACATCAAGATGCGCCTGGCACCACCTTCAAGCGTCACATGAAGATTGCCAAAGGCGTGCTCAGCGAGGATGACACCCTGCTGCGCGAGATTCTCTTCAACCCCTATACGAAGGGACAAGTGGAACAAATCCGCAAGGAGATGAAGGAGATTATCGAGATCATCGACACCCGCGACGAAGAGCACATGCAGCAGTACCTCACGAAGATTCGCAAGAACATTAAGTGAGAGGTGCGGAGACGGATTCTGAGGACTGCATTGATGTAGCGAATACATTTCCGACGTACACGAAACATTTTCGACCTTTTCCCATCAATTCTCGCCCTCAAAAGCGGATTTGATGGGATATTTTTTAATATTTTTACGAATTTCTTTAATTTTTTTCACTTTTTCTTTGGAGATAAATAGAAAAGTACTACATTTGTGCCGTCAACATCATGAGACAATGCATTAAACGGGTGCTGAGTCGCAAAATGAAGACGCATCGAAGCGCGAAAATGGATTGCATGAAAACCGATCACGCACAGACGGATCATTCAGAAGCAAAGCCACCTCCACTTTCTCCTCCGATGGATTAACTAACAAAACCGACCAATAACAACGTCCACGCTTGGGTTGGCTGGCAGGACAAAACACTTATTTACACTATGAAAAAGTTTTTCTTCGCAGCAATGGCACTGATGGTATCAGTCTTTGCAAACGCACAAAATGAAGTTGGACAGATTTCTGTCGCTCCAGTTGTGGGTATTAACCTCTCCACTCTGACCAAGACAGAAGGCTCCAAAATGAAGTTCGGCATCGCAGCAGGTGCTGTGGCTGAGTATGGCGTAACCGAGCAGTTCGGCGTATCTGTCGGCCTTATCTATTCGCAGCAGGGCTGCAAGTACAAGGATCGTGGTGACGGTGGCTATGACGACTATGCTGCTCGCGCAGAGAGCTACGACGACTACTATGACTGGTATGACTATGAGTATGAGGGCTATGATGGTCCTTCTGGCGGCGACAAGCTCAACCTGGGTTATCTGAACATCCCAATCATGGCTCAGTACTATGTGATTCCAGGTCTTGCTCTCAAGGCAGGTATTCAGCCCGGCGTGCTCGTTTCTGCAAAGAGCGGCAGCGTGAAAATGAAGGAATACTGCAACAAGTTTGATGTTGCCATCCCAGTGGGCGCTTCTTACGAAATTGCAAACTTCGTTATCGATGCTCGCTACAACATCGGTCTGACAAAGGTTCCAAAGAAGTCTTACTCTGACAGCAAGGCAAACAACTCTGTATTCCAGTTCACAGTGGGCTACAAGTTCAAACTCTAATATTTAATTACTAACAACATGCGAAGGCAGGCATCCACATCGGGTGCCTGCCCTCATTTTTTGTTCATATCGAAGCAATGTTGAGTTACTTTGTCTTGAACTGACCAGAAAGTTGATGGAGGAGATCAGGATTGAGGTCAAGGGCGTGGCGAAGGTCGGCAAGAGCGCCGTTCTTGTCACCTCGGTTCATGCGGAGGGTGCCGCGAAGCTGATAGATGTCGGCATCATCGGTGTGGAGGGTGTCGATGAGGGTGTCGAGGTCGGCAAGGGCGTCGTCATACTGCTGCATCTGGCAGAGGGTGAGGGCGCGCTGCTTGTAGGCGGAAGCATCAGCGGGATTGGCGGCGATGGCCTGTGTGGCTTGGGCAATGAGTTCGAATGGAGTCATATTATTTGAGTTTTACTTTCATATCTTGGATGATGATAAGTTCTTCGGCAGTCATGCGACGGAGCACTTCGTCAAGAACTGCGGACTTGAGGGGAAGTTGCTTGAGTTCGAGCAGAGAATGGGGCTGACCGTCGCGAAGGAAGTTGGTGATGATTTGCACAGGGTCTTGGCCAGTCAAGCTGGACGGGTCGGTCGAGTCTGCGGAGTTCTTCTTGTGGTCGAGACAGACATCGCACTGTCCGCAGTCGTGGTCGTTGTGCTCGCCGAAGTACTCAAGAAGCATACGGCTGCGGCACTGGTCGCGGGAGGTGACGTAATGGGCTATCTGGTCGATGCGTTGCTGGAAATCGGCCTTGCGGTCGGCATAGACGATGTCGGGCAAACCGATGAGGTCAGTATCAACGCGAGCGATGGGATAGCCGACGGTGGGAGTCTGACGATGAGGAATGAAGTCGATGACACGATTGTGGTGGAGTTCCTTGAGCCGCTGATAGACTTGGTCGGCAGTCATGCCAGTGAGATGGGCAAGGTGGGTTTCCTCGATATAGACGAAGTTGGCGAAGACACCAGGATAGGTTCGCAGGATGGTCTGGATGAGGAGGTCAGTCCGCTCGTCGGTCTCGTGAATGCGGTAGAGTTCGTCCTTGCGGAGAATGAAGTGGAGAGCGGACTTGTACTCCTGCTCCTCATGGTATTCGAGGTAACCGGCATTATTAAGCAGCTGAAGAGCGGCGCTGGCCTGCACGGGGAACTGGTGGAAACGTCGGCAGAAGGTCTCCATCGGGAAATAGAACGTTCGTCCCAAAGCTTCGCCGACACCAACCTGCAGGAAGTAAGCGACATTCTCGTAGGTCTGCCGCACGTAATCGAGATCGGGATAAGTCTCGCCCACGCGCCGTTGGATGGTCTTGAGGTCTTGTAGGTTGTAGAGCATGACAGCATAAGAGGTCTTGCCGTCGCGTCCGGCTCTTCCTGCCTCTTGGAAATAGGCCTCGATGGAGTCGGGCATGTTGTAATGGATGACGAGTCGCACGTCGGGCTTGTCGATGCCCATGCCGAACGCGTTGGTGGCGACCATCACGCGGACACGGTTCTTCGTCCAGTTGATCTGGCGGTAATCCTTCTCGGCATTAGTCAGTCCTGCGTGATAGTTGCTGGCGGTAATGCCGTTCTCGTTGAGGAAACGTGCCACATCGACGGTCTGCTGACGGGTGCGGGTATAGACGATGGCGCTGCCTTGTGGCACTCCCTGCAGAATGTGGAGCAACTCCCCTGCCCTGTCCTCCGTCTCACGCACCACATAGATGAGGTTCTTACGCTCGAAACTCATCGAGAAGACGTTCTTCTGCCGAAATCCAAGCCGCTCCTGAATGTCATCGACGACCTTGGGCGTGGCAGTGGCAGTGAGTGCCAACACGGGCACATCGTCGGCGGGCAACAACTGCCGCACCTTAGCTATCTGCAAGTAAGAAGGACGAAAATCGTAGCCCCATTGGGAGATGCAATGAGCCTCATCGACAACCAACATGCTCACCTGCCGCATGCGCTGGAGCTTGGCTTGAAAAAGTTCGGAAGAGAGTCGTTCAGGAGAAATATAGAGGAGTTTGTAAGCACCCAAAACAGCATTGTCGAGCACTCGGATGATGTCCTCGCGCATCATGCCAGAATAGACTGCCTCAGCCTTGATGCCTCGTTTTTTCAGTTGCTGCACCTGATCTTTCATCAGCGAGATGAGCGGCGTGATGACAATGCACAGTCCTTCACGCATCAACGCTGGCACCTGAAAACAGATCGACTTACCGCCACCCGTCGGCATCAGTCCCAACGTGTCACGCCCGTCGAGAATGCTCTCGATGATGTCGCTCTGAATGCCACGAAACGAGTCGTAGCCCCAGTACTGCTTCAGAATGTCTAAGGCTGAATCCATTTCAATGATGAGTGAAAAGTGAGGTCACTCTTCACTTTCTGCTTCGTGTGTCCGGATGTCCTCAATCTGCAACTGCACCTCACCACGTTTGCGCGTGTTCTCCTCGACCGTATAGACGATGTCGAACGCCTGCTTCGTCTTGATGTAGCGAGCCTCAGAACTCTGGCCGAATGCAATGCCATTCATCACGTTGTTCGACTTACTGTCCACCAACTCCAGCTTGATGTGCTCCTGCTGACGTCCCACCACCTTGCTCGTGCCGTAGTCAAAGACATTCTTCGTGCAGAATATCGGCTTGGGATTGTCAGGACCATAAGGACGCATTCGCTTGAGGTCGCTGAAGAATCGGGGCGTAATATCCTTGAAATTGAGCATCGCATGGATGTCGAGGTTCGGACGAGTCTGCGCAGGATCGATATTCTCATGCACGTAAGCCTCAAACCTTTCCTTGAACTCCGCCACGTTCTCCACCTTCATCGACAGACCAGCCGCATAGGTGTGACCGCCGAAGTTATCGAGCAAGTCCTCGCAACTTTGGATAGCCCTATACACATCAAAACCGCTCACACTCCTCGCACTGCCCGTCACAATGTCGCCATCCAACGTCAGCACCACAGCAGGACGGAAAAACTCTTCAGTCAAACGCGATGCCACAATACCAATGACACCCTTGTGCCAATCAGCATTGTAGATGACGATGGCGCTCTTGTCCGACATCTCTGGAAGACTCGCCACGATCTGGCTCGCCTCCTCGGTCATGCGCTTGTCCAGTTCCTTACGTTCCTCATTATAATGATTGATGGTCTGCGCCATCTTCAACGCCTTATCATAATCGCGTTCCACCA
>JAFXVS010000019.1 GCA_017534815.1 Bacteroidaceae bacterium
CGCTGACGATGGGCGAAGAGACGGACTCTGCCTATCAAGTGGTGTTCCGCAGCTACACTGGTGCTTTGGTGCATTTCTATGTCGATAAGACAAGCGGCACCACCAGGATAGTGGAGGAAGTGCCCAGTCTGAATGTAAAAGAGGAAACAGGAACCATTGAACTGTTTGATTACTTGGAGAAACAGGACTAAACAGGAGAAACAGCAAAGATGTAGTATGAAGGACGTTGCACTTGTCTTATCGAGCGGCGGTGCCCGCGGTTTGGCTCACATCGGCGTGATAGAGGAGCTGGAGGCACAGGGCTACCGCATCACCTCTATTGCGGGTTGCTCGATGGGCGCACTCATCGGTGGTTTCTATGCGGCTGGAAAGCTGACGGAATACCGTGAATGGATGAAGACCATTGACCGCAAGAAGATGCGCGATCTCATTGATTTTTCCCTCAGTTGGAACCACATCGTGAAAGGCGAGCGTATCATCGAGGCCATGAAAGAAGTGGTGCCCGATGTCGCTATTGAGGACTTGAACATCCCTTATTGTGCTGTCTCCACCGACTGGGAGCATGGTGAGGAGGTGGTGTTCCGCGAGGGCAGTCTTTTTGAGGCCATCCGTGCCTCCATCTCGCTGCCATCGTTCTTTGACCCTGTTCGCAAAAACGGTCGTGTGCTGATTGACGGCGGTGTCATCAACCCGCTACCATTGAACCGCGTAGAACGCCATGAGGGTGACATCCTTGTAGGGTCAGATGTCAGCGGTCACGACTATATGGCGCAGAGCAAACTACAGCAATTAGCACGGGAGAAGCGCAAGGCCGACCACTCGCTGGGAAGTTTAATCCTCAACAGACTCATCCCTGACAACATCGAATTCAACTACATCACCCTGCTATCCCGCACCAGTTCGCTGATGATCCGTCAGAATTCAAGACTGATGGCACAGCTCGTTCAGCCGGACATGCTCATCGATATTCAGATGGACAAATACGGCAGTTTCGACTATGACAAGTCTGAGAAACTCATTGCTATTGGCCGTAGCAAGGCCCGGCAGGCGATCAAGAAACACTATAATACACCATAATACGATAGTGAAGGAAAAATTGCTTTTTTTACTTGTGTATTTTCAATTATATGACTAAAGTTTCCCACCCTTTGATGAGGTGCAAAATAATGCAGAATTGAGTATGAAATAGATTGCAAAATATAACAGAAATCGAGAAAAATTTCGTAAATTTGTAGTTGCTAAACAAACAAAGTAGAAACGCTTCAAGACTTCTGTTATGACTGCAAAATTAGAGAAAATTCACGAGATGTACAAGCTTTTGAACGAAAAAGAGCGTGTGAACCACGATATTTTGGACACATTTGGCCGTTTTGGCCTGTCCCAGACGCTGCGACGGCTGGGATTGGAGAAACAGCAGGGCATTTCAGCCCTCCAACTGATTATCTCGCTGTGCCTGTTCCGCTTCAATGGCGAGAGCATCTTCGGTATGTACCGCAAGGACTTCCATGCCCTGGTTGAGACAGGCAAGAACTGCTATTACCGCATGCTTAACCGTGAGTCGATGGACTGGCGCATCTTGTTGGTTCGGATGTGTGTCCGCTTCTTCGCCATCCTGCGCAAAGAGCATGCAGAGGAGACAGAGCAGCCCCGCTGCTACATCATCGATGACACGACGTTGGAGAAGACGGGCGTGTCGATAGAGGGCATCAGCCGCGTGTTCGATCATGTGAAGCATAAGTACGTGCTGGGCTTCAAGGAGCTGATACTGGCCTACTTCGACGGGCGTACCACCATACCCGTGGACTTCTCACTTCACCGCGAGAAGGGCAAGGAGAAGGACTACGGCCTGAGCGACGAGGAACGTGAGGGCCAGTTCTCCAAGAAGCGAGATGACAAGAACCCCGACCACGCAAGGTATAAGGAACTGGACATGAAGAAGACCGACAGCGCAGTAGCCATGATGCAGCGCGCCTGGAAGGCTGGGCTTCGTGCTGCCTATGCCCTTTGTGACAGTTGGTTCACCTGCGAGGAATTCATCCATGCCGTACGTGCCATAGGCGACGGCAGCGTGCATTTCCTCGGTATGGGCAAGATGGATAACAAGAAATACTACGTGCGTGGATTCCATCAGAATGTGTATGAGATGATTTCACGCTATGAGCGCACGGAAGCCAAGAAGATGCCCAAGTACAACAGCCGGTACTTCATCGTCAACGGCTTCATAGGCAAGGAAATCATACGTATCTTCTTCATCAAGTACGGCAACAACCAGAATTGGAACATCATCATCACTACCGACCTGACAATGGGTATCACGAAGTGCTTTGAAACCTACCAGATACGCTGGAGCATTGAGGTGCTGGCGAAGGAGAGCAAACAATATCTCGGACTCGGACGCTATCAGGGAAGGGACTTCGACGGACAGATTGCAGACTGCACGCTCTGCCACATGACCTACATCGCACTGGCCCTTGACAAGCGTCTCAACGACTACGAGACCATGGGGGCATTGTTCAAAGAGCAAAGAGCTGACTTGATGGCACTCACACTCTGGCAGCGGCTGCTGACTATCATCAAACGTCTGCTCGATGTACTGGCTGACATGCTGGGAGTCACTTATGAAGAACTGTCTGCCAACATCGTCAGCAATGAGAAAATGCTCAAGAAGTACATCGTCATGGCTGAAGCGTTGGAAGGACTTGAGGAGGCAGCATAATATGAGACAAA
>JAFXVS010000004.1 GCA_017534815.1 Bacteroidaceae bacterium
AATGGCCAGAGATAGATGATGACAGGTGCGACTTGATAGATCAGACCAGAGAAGTGACAGAAGGGCTCCATGTGATTGCTCATATCCCTCAGATTCATCCGATGCCCAAGGGAAATCAAAATCTCTACGTGCAAGATGCCAATGGAAGTTATATCCACGACGATTTCCGTCATGAATTAGCCCTGTATATCGATGGCCTACTATTCACAGGCTGCGCTCATAGTGGGCTGGAGAACATTCTGTCTGCCTGTACTTGGCCCGTACACACCGTAGTAGGCGGTTTCCACCTGCTTGACGGACAAGAGACTGATGAAGAAATAAAAGCTTTAGCTCAAAGGCTGAAAACAAAACGCCCTGAAACACGCTTCTACACCAGTCATTGTACAGGTGACCATGTATTTGAGGTAATGAAGGGAATGATGGGCGAACAATTGCACCCCTTCTGTTGTGGATATGCTAGATACTATGCCAGATGAGTACCAACATCTGGCAGACTTTGCTTGTCGTCGACTCGATAATTGATTCTTATCTAATAATTTTTGCTTTTTGAAGATTATCAAAGTCATCCCAAAAGGCAGACTCGTCTGAGTCGCTGAAACCGTCATTCGACAATTCATGAAGAATGGCATCCAAAAGCTGTTCTTTCAAGATATTAAAATCAGGTTCAATATCAATAGGGTACGTAACGATGTCGCCCAATGAGCCGACATGAACATTGGTAATGGCAATCTCACCATTTAACGACTTGACCTGAATTCTCCTATTAGAACCATACTCTGGCTTAGTCATACGCAACCTTTGATATAGTTGCGAGTCGCAATATTGTTCAGGATCAACAGAAAGAATGAGTTCGCGTAGCGTCATATTACTCTCCTATAATTGTTACAACCAACTCTCTTGATCCACCATAGTTTCTGTATTCGCAAAAGTTGTGCTTCGTAAAGATATTAACGATGCCCGTCTTAGGCAACTTGGGCAACTGGCTCACAATCTCGCTCGTCACCAAATGAAATCCACGACGCTTTGGATTCAAAGTTATTTCTATTTGCTGTACCATATTCTTTCTTAAAGTATTGTAAACTTGGGGGCAAAAGTACGAAAAAACATGGAGAAATACGTATCTTTGCGGTGAAAATAATATGTTTTGTGAAATTATGATGAAGAAAATAATAAACCCTTGGCGTAACCATCCTGATTATAACTGCTTCGCCTGTTGTCCTGACAACCCCATTGGGCTTCACTTGGAGTTCTATGAGGATGGTGACTATATTGTCAGCACCTGGCATCCAGAAAAGAACTATCAAGGTTGGATAGACACGATGCATGGCGGCATATTGAGCACGCTGATTGATGAAGTGTGCGGCTGGGTAGTCACCCGTAAGCTACAAACCAGCGGATATACAGTTCAGCTGAACGTGAAGTTCCGCAAGGCAGTTCCTACGAATGAGCCAGAGCTGACCATACGGGCAAAAATCACGAAGCAGGTGCGGAACCTTGCCTATATCAATGCGGAGATTACCAACAGCAAGGGTGAACTCTGCAACGAAGGTGAGGCCATCTATTTCCTGATGAATGAAGAAAAGGCTAAGGAAATGGGATTCTTACATTGTGAGGTAGAAGATCAAGATTATGAGAAAAGCAAGTAGAGAACCGAATGAGCAGCAAGAGCAGAGCCAAGCTTGCTTGAGCTATGCCGAGAGGCGAATGAGGAAGGCGAAGTTACCCACATAGTTCATCATGTTCTGAACAATGGCTCCATCAACCGAAAATCTCATCCTCGTCCACTTCCACCAGATCGAAATCATTCCCGTTCCATTTGAAGAGGTAGTAAGTGCTCTCGTAAGACTCCCCATCGGCACCGAAGTCATGACCCATGAGGATGATATCCTTACCCTCATCAGGTAGCTGTACGCTATAGAAATCGAACTTCGACATCGTCTTCTCCACTCGCTGCGTCAGTTCCGGCTTTGGGGTCATCTCCTCGGCCTCGGGATCGTAGTCGTAGAACGCCAGCAGGCAATCCACCTTATCGCTTCCCTCATGACCCAGTTCCAGCCAAAAAGCCACAAGCCGGTGACCGTTCTTCTGTTTCCAGTAGCATGCTGTCACGTCTCTGCTGACCTCTGAGCCGCTCATGCACTCCACAAAGCCGTTCTCAGGTTGCTCGTCCACCTGGAACCAGTCCGAATTAAACTGGTCCCTACGGGTGAAATAGTTCACCAGCTGCTTGTTTGCCTCAAAGTCAGAATACTTGTCGCAGAACGCCAAGGCCAGGTCAACGATATTCGTCCCGTTCTCCTCGGGTCGCAGCCCCACTATGGACTCCTTCGTCCAAGTTTCGCGGATCTTCCTCAGCGTTAATTCAGAATCAGAAAAAGCTCTATCCTCATCCTCCAGCGCCTCCACATTCTCCGACAGCGAGTCCGTCGCCTCTCCATCGTTTTGTCCCTGATTGGCTTTTTTATCGCCGCATGCCGTCAGCACCAGCAGAAAGGCCGCCACAGCCATCCAAAAAGAAGTTCTTCTCATAAGATAAAGATATTGAATATATAAAACAGATTGTCGGAGTCATAAGTCATCCAGCATTCCGCTTGCAAAGGTAGTGAAAACCGAGCGAAGTACAAAATAAAACATTTTTTATTTTTATTTCCGAGGTGCATCCTACGTTCTTTCTCCACTTTGTTACGAAAGCGCAAGCGATGACGACGAAGTCAAAGTACGATTAAGTGAGCACAGTACAAAGGGAAAACACTTTTTCACTTTTATATTGTTCTAAACTTTCAAAGATCGCTGTCAACCTACGTTTTTTTTGCTTCCCCTAAGGGAAAATTTTGTGGCCGTTAAGGGCTGCAAGTTTTCTCCTTGGTTGACGATGCAAAGTTACGACATCCACATTGCGGTCTACGAATGTTTTGGCAAAAAAAATTTGTGTTTTCAAAAAAAACATCGTGTCAGTCGCAGCCGATCGCGGTCACGATGGTCATGGTCAAAATGGTCAAAATCGAAAAGGGATTGTCAAAACTGCCACTATAATATAAATTTTATTTATATTATAGTGAGCAAATGACCTGTTTCCGAAAATGAAAATGACCAAAATGACCTTGACCACTTTGACCACATTTGTATAGTGAATATATTTGTATCTTTCTGTAAATCAGATAAAAGATAATGTGTTGCCGAATGGGTGGATTTTGACATTCCTGCTGAAATCGTTGACAACCCCCTGCAAAAAACGATGACTTTCACCCCCTCATTCACCGGCTGCACTATAGTCGATGAGCGGGGCTTTGTCATGTGTGCGTGTGAACCTTTGTCATGCACATGAGTGGGGGATTGTCAGCAACGGCACCCCTTGCGTTTCCAAGAAACAAGGGATGCCGGAAACCGTTTCCAAAGGATGCAGATTGTTTGGAAACATATTTTTATGCCTACAACAGACTCCGTAACTTTGTGCTGTCAACGAACGGAAACGTGGGTTGACAGCGCTCTTTGAAAGTTTTTATTTAGTTATTCTTTTGTTTTTGGAAGTTAGGGAGGGAAGGAAACTGCCGAAAAAAAGGAATAGGGCCACAAGAATAATGAGAACGGTGACAACATACGCCCAGATGTGCGTGACACGCGATGCTGCTGTGATGATGTAGTCGCCAGGGATGAGCCGTTCGCCTGTCAGCGAGTAGTGGATGATGCCATCCTTGATGATTCCCGTGCCAGGACTCACAATCATGCCAGGCATTTCGAGCGTGTAAGGAACCGAGAACCAGAAGATGTTGAGTTTGTTGGACAGTTCCTCTGACAGACCCTCTCCAAGTGGCGTTTCATCATCGAAGAATGGCGCGTAAGCGTTGGAATGGAAGAACTTCTCAAGCTCTTCGGCTGCCTTCCAGTCGGTGCCCTCGTCTTTCAAGAGATAATTTGCCAACGAATCTTGCAATGCCACAAACTGTTCCTTGTCCACAGGAGGGTTCTGAATGGAGTCGTAGTGGTTCACTATATAGTCAAAGCAAATCTTGAAGAGATTGTCATTAATCCATTGTGTGACAAATGGTTCCATCTTGCTGATTTTCTCTGAAGCCTCTGACCCGTTGAGTCCTTCGAGCAGGTTGGGCTGACCCGTAAACCAGTAGCTGATAACGTCCTGATCGGCATAGTTCGTGGCAGGAAGTTTGAAGGAGTCAGCCACTGTGTTGAAAGTCTCCTCGTAGATGTATTCCGTGTAGAACCAACGGAACTTTTTCTCCAGTTTGGCACTCGACTGCAGGTGTCTGCCGTTCAGTTGCAGGGGTGTCTGCTCGCACATCTCCTCTGGTGAACGGAAACTGCGGGAAAAGGTGGTGGTCACCGTGTCGCCCTCCACATCGGTGTGGGAGCCCATGAAGGCATCGATGTTCAGGCACTCAGGCACTGGCTCTGCCAAGCACACGTTGTCGCCGCTCCAGAGGGAATCGCGCATTTCCTGCGACATAATGGTGCTGTAAGTGATTTGGCGTTCAATCCATCCATCCTCGTGAATGATGGTGTGCATGCGCACATTGGGTTTCTCGCACGAGGCGATGAATACTGCTGATGTCAAGAGCATCAGATATAGACTAATTTTTCGCATAAAGCATCTGTTTGAATTGGGTGTAACTAATTGTTTTAGATTGACTCTTCTGCAAGGAACGTGTGTACAAATTCTCGAGCGTGTTGCCCTGCGGAACATAAGTCCTATACGTGTTGGCGCTCTCAGTCGCCGTTTGTATCGGTTGATTCACATAGATGAAAAGTCCAATCAACAGCATGGCGGCAGCCGATGTGATGATGCGTAAGGCTATCAAGAAAGCATGCCTCTTCCTGTCCTCTTGCACCTCGCTCCTTGTCTCCTGCTCTTCTCGATCTGGCAGGTTCACCATGATGGAATCGACCATATCATCAGGGTTCTCCAACATGGGCTGTTGACCTTTCAGCCTCTCCAGTATGTCATCCATTTGTGTCATATCCTAACTTTTTTAATTGTTCACGAATCGTTTGTCGAGCCACATACAGGTTGCTCTTCACCTGTTTGGCATCAAAGCCTGTAATCTCTTCCACTTCCTGCGACGAAAGCCCCTCCAGCTGCACCAGCGTAAACACCAGCTTCTGCTTTGTGCTGAGCCCGTCTGCCAACATCCTCACAATCGCTACCCACTCTTGGTTCTCCAAAGTCCGTTGGGTGTCCACATCCGATGCAAACCTCCTCAGCGCCTTCTCATCCTCAGGCATCGGCACGGTCCTCCTCATGCTTTTCAATCGGTCCAGACACAGCCGAACGGCAATCGTATAGATCCATGTGGTGAAGTTCTTTTCCACTTCATATTCCCCAATGTTCTGCCACACCTTGATCATCGTCTCCTGCACCATGTCCTTCGCTTCCTCCTCGTCGCAGAGCATCTTCAGCGCCAACGAAAACACCATCCGCTGATACTTCTGCACCACCCAGCGAAAAGCTTCCTTCTCGCCCTGTTGGCACCTGACCACTATGTCTTCGTCTATCTGAATCATTGGATGTTGCTTTTACCCATTATACGATTGAGAATTGGAAAAGTCAAAATAACATTGCAAAATTTCCTGACAAAAGTACATAAAAACAAAGATATTCTTTCGATTTCAACATTAAGATGTGATGTTTGAGCATTATTCTCATGAAAAAAGCGTAATTTTGTAGCCGTTTTTAGCATCATTCCTAATGTCGAATGGGATGCAGGAACCATTGATTTGTTTAATTACATAAAGAAGAAGGACTGATGGATTATCTACCCAAAGACCCTGCAATACTGGTGTCGAGCGTCAACATGCTTCTAAGGGATGAAGAATTTGACACTCTGGAATCCTTGTGCTATAACTTCGGGACTGAACCAGAAGATATCAAGAACTACTTACGCGGATATGGATTTGTGTACAGCGAGAAGCAAAAGCAATTCCGTCCGATTGGATATGAACATGATTCTCATGAAAAATGAGTAATTTTGTAGCGGTTTAGCATGATTGATATGAATAAGAAAGACCCGATGGAATGGGAGGTGCTTGAGAGTGAGTACCTGTACAAAAGACCTTGGATGACGGCAAGGCGTGAGCATGTCAAGTTGCCGACAGGGGCTGAGATACATGACTTCTATGTGCTGGAATACCCGGAGTTCTGCAATGTGATTGCCATCACGAAGGATGGTAAGTTCCTGATGGAGCGTCAGTACCGTCACGCTCAGCATCTGACGGGGTATGAGATTCCTGCAGGATGTGTGGAGGAGGGTGAAGACCCGATGGAAGCGGCCAAACGTGAGCTCTATGAAGAGACGGGGTTCGGAGGTGGCGAATGGAGCCACTTCATGACCATCAGTCCCAATGCTGGAGCCTGTACCAATAGTAGCCACACCTTCCTGGCCGTGGGCGTTGAACGGATTTCAACTCAGCATCTCGAAGCGTCAGAGGACATTAAGATTGTGCTCATGGAGCAGGATGAGGTGATTCGGATGCTGAAGAATGACGAGTTCCACCAAGCGATGATGGCTGCTCCGTTATGGAAATACTTCGCGTTGAATAAACTGATTTGACATAAAAAGGAAGAATGATAGAGGTATTGCTATACTACCTGATAGGCATCAACATCGTGACCTTCTTCGTCTATGGCATCGACAAGTGGAAGGCCAGAAAAAGCAAGTGGCGCATATCGGAGGCCACCTTGCTGATGTTGGCTGTCATTGGTGGCAGCATCGGGGCGTGGCTGGGTGTGAAAGTTTGGCACCATAAGACCTTGCACAAGAAGTTCAAGTATGGAATACCTGCCATTATCATCATCCAACTTATACTGACAGGATATTTCACCTTGTACCAGAAATAAAACTAACCCACAAAACATAAAAGAATATGACACCACAAGAACAAAGAAATGAGTTGTTGGCTCAGAAGATGATCAAGAATCTGAACCGACGCAACATGGAGGCCTTTTATTGTCCTACGGGAGAAGAGGCTGTCAAGAAAGTATTAGAACTCATAGAGGATGGAAACTCTGTGACATGGGGAGGCTCGATGACCGTCAGAGGCCTTGGCATTCCTGATGCACTCAGGAAGCGTGGCACGCTGGAAGTGCTTGACCGTGATTTGGCCACATCCCCAGAGGAAGCTAAGGCTATGTATCTGAGAGCATTCTCAACTGATGTTTATCTGACCAGCGCCAATGCCATCTCAGAAGACGGCGTCATCGTGAACATCGACGGCAACGGTAACCGCGTGGCTGCCATCACATGGGGTCCCAAGAAGGTCATCTTTATCATCGGCATGAACAAGGTGGCACAGACGGTGGAAGCCGCTTTGTCGAGAGCCAGAGGCACGGCATCGCCCATCAATGCCCAGCGTTTCGACATAAAGACACCTTGCCAGATAGACGGCATGTGCCACAACTGCAACTCTCCTGAAAGCATTTGCAGTTACGTCCATTTCCTGCGCAACTCACGAAACAAAGGTCGTCATGTGGTCGTACTGATAGGGGAGGACTTAGGATATTAAAATTAACCAAATAATAATTGATTACTATTATGAAAATGAAGTTTTTACTGATTTTTGTGTCAGTATCCCTTTTACTGGCAAGTACCACTTCTTGCGACAATGGCAAGAATGCAAACGACAAGAATGCCACAGATGAGGTGACAGAAGAGAACGTAGAAAAAGAGGTGAAGGATGATGCCTCCGCACAAAATGCTGAGGATGACGCACTCATCCGTGATTTCATCACAAATATGTATGAGCAAACGCTCTACAACGATGAGGATTTCTTGAAAGCGCACTGTACAGCAAAGATGCTGCAATACCTCAAAGACCAGTACGAATATGATGGCGAGGGCTATGCTGGCTGGCTCTTCCGCACTTCTTCACAGGACGGCAAGCCTGGTGTGGAGGATGCGACATCCAAAGTGCTCAGCATCACCAAGGACGACGAGGGTTGGTATCACTACACGTTCACAGACGGTGGTTGGCACGGCGAGAACAAGGTGAAAGTTCACGTCGAGAATGGTGAGGTGATGGTGGACGAACTGAAGTCCGTCTATGACGAAGCTGCAGAAGAATATAATCGTGAGGTAGGGGAGTAAGTGTCAGGTGACGTTTCTCGATGGTGACGTTGACGCCGATGCCAGTCGCTCGTATCGACGGCAAAAGATGGTGTAGCAGATGATGCCAATGGCCACCATGATGATGCCAGGAAGAGCTGTGTAGTTGTAATCGTATCCTTCGGTCAAAGGGACACCACCCAGATAGGCTCCGACAGCATTGCCGAAATTGAAGGCCAACTGCACCATGCAACCAGCCAACAGGTCGCCACCCTTGCTGAATCGGAGCAGGAGTAACTGTTGGGGCGAACCCACGCCGAAGAGACAGAATGTGGTGATACACATCAGCACCACGCTGAGCCATCCAATATGGCTGAACAAGAAGATGCTTAGAAGGCTGACGAACATGATGATCTGTAACAACCTACCTGTGTGTCCAGCCCCAATCCTGTCGCTCAGCATCCCGCCAGTCATGTTGCCCACCACCATTCCAGCGCCTGCAATGACAGACATGAGCGGCAGGAGCGTGACGCTGATGCCCGAATGGTTCGTGAGCAAAGGAGCATAATAACTGAAATAGCAGAATATGCCGCCATTGCCAAGCAGCGTCGCAGCAATCAGCAGCCAAGGAGCCAGCGATTTCAGAAAGCGGAATTGTCCTTTGGCACCCACATCAGGCAGGGCCTCCATCGACGGGATGAAACGCCAGATGGAAAACAAGGTGATGAGTCCCCAGACGGCGCTGAACGCAAAGATGTAACGCCATGATGCCACCTGACAGATGAATGTGCCGAATGGAATGCCGACGAGATTAGCCACCGACATGCCCGAACACATGATGGCCACTGCTGTGGCAGACTTCCTTCCCTTCGACAGACGGTCGGCAATGATGCTCGCCACACCAAAGTATGCACCATGTGGCAAGCCAGCCATAAAGCGTGAAGCAAGCATCGAGTAATATTCAGGACTAAACGCCATACTTACAGATGCCACAAAATAGACGCCCATCAGCAGGACAACAATCTTCTTCAGTCGCCAAGTGCGCATGAAAGCCACCATCAGCGGCGCACCCACACACACGCCCAGAGCATAACTGGAAATGAGATGTCCAGCCTCAGCGATGCTCACACCAAAATCCGCTGCAATGAATGGCAGAATGCCCATCATTGCAAATTCCGTCACGCCCAATCCGAACGTGCCCAAAGCCAATGTCACCAGCGCTTTCTTCATAAATTTTTGCTTTACGAATTACGAAGAACCCTGCGTTATGGTTCCAAATAATTTCTCAGTTTTTTAGATGAAAGATTTGTCGGGAACCATCGCCCATGGGGATGCGGCATTCACATCTCACACGATCCGTTTTTTTCTTCTGACCCAATACTTTCAGCATCTGCTCAATCTGCGTGTCGGTCAGTTTCGCAGGGTCGAACCATTGGCCTAAGCCCTCTGAATCTTCTGTCATCATGGACTCTGGATAGCGCATGCGGACAACATCTTCGTGCTTGTCATACACAAACTCTATCTCCTTCACCTCATCGTCACGCATCAAGCTGACCATGCTTGTTTCTGGCGACACAATCATGCCATCCACCAGCACGCCGACATCAATCCATTCCTCGCCCCATGCTTCATCAGAACCGATATCCATCACCAGTCCTGCATATTTTCCTTCTGTCTTCAGAATGGTCGGGCTCAACTTCCCTTGATTTTGGATCATGTCTGCCGTGATGGGCTCAAATGGCACCACCTCGGCATCAGATTTCCGTATGTAACCCACTTCCAGACTGGGTGCATAATCCTTGTAGATGTGAACCTTCCAGAAGTCGCCCTCCTCGCCTAACAAGGGAAGACAGTCGCCTGGATATTCCGCAGCCTTCTCGACGGTGTATTCCTTGGGCACTTTCTTGTCCGACCATGTCACATCCTCCTGCACCCGACCGTCTTCCTCGTCTTCGCCCAACCAGATCACACGCCAAGGGCTGGCGGCATCGGCGGACTTGAAGACATCCGCACCTTCCTCTGCCGTTACGCGCACAAACTTCTCAATCTTCGGCACTTTCACTCCTAATACATTGTCACTCTTGGCATTGCTCTCACAATTCCAGAACATTAGGGAAACAACAATCCCCAATGTCATCAATAGACCTTTTCTTTGCATTGAATCAAAATCTTTCTTTTTACATTGCTGCCACGACTTCTATTTCGACCAACGCGCCTTTTGGCAAAGTCTTTACTGCCACAGCAGAACGTGCTGGATATGGCTCAGAGAAGAACTCGGCATAGACCGCGTTCATGTCAGCAAAGTCATTCATGTCAGCGATGAACACAGTTGTCTTCACAACGTTACCCATTGTCAAACCAACCTCTTTCAGAATGGCCTGCACGTTGAGCAGCGACTGGCGGGTTTGTTCCTTGATGCCGCCTTCCACCAACACGCCTGTAGCGGGGTCAATGGGAATTTGCCCAGAGGCGTAAACGAAGTTCTCCACTTGAATTGCCTGGCTATACGGGCCTATGGCAGCTGGCGCCTTTGTCGTACTTATCACTTTTTTCATGTCCTTGTTCGTTTAAGTTATTGTTTAAATGTGATAGATTAGAAATTTGGCCACAAAGTTACACGCTTTCCCCGATTCATCCAAGGAAAGGTGGAAAAAGTTCGGAGAAAGTTTGGCGTAAGTCGGGATTTTTGTGTAGATTTGCACAGATTTTACACAGACAAAGACCATGCAACCATTAGCAGAAAGATTGCGTCCGCAGACGCTAGATGACTACATAGGACAGAAGCACCTCGTGGGGGAGGGGGCTGTGATTCGCCGCATGATTGAACAGAAGCGCGTCGCCTCGTTCATCTTGTGGGGACCTCCAGGCGTGGGCAAGACTACGTTAGCAGGCATCATCGCCAAGACCTTGGACGTGCCGTTCTTCACGCTGAGTGCTGTGACATCGGGCGTGAAAGATGTACGCGAGGTCATCGAGAAGGCGAAAGCCTCCTCGTTCTTCGGCAACGTGAGGGGTGGGGTGTCGCCCATCCTCTTCATTGACGAGATTCACCGCTTCTCGAAGTCACAACAGGACAGCCTGCTTGGCGCTGTGGAACAGGGTGTCGTCACGCTGATTGGCGCTACGACAGAGAACCCTTCGTTCGAGGTCATCCGCCCATTGCTGAGCCGCTGTCAAGTGTATGTGCTCAAGAGTCTGGAGAAGGAGGATTTGATGAGTCTGCTCGACCATGCCTTGAAGACGGACATTTTTCTGAAGGAACGCAAAATTGATGTGCAGGAAACGACTGCCATGATGCGTTATAGCGGTGGTGATGCTCGAAAGTTCTTAAACATTCTTGAACTCGTAACAGAATCATCTACAGTCATCAATGACAAGATAGTAACAGAAACGCTTCAACAGAATCCGTTGGCGTATGACAAGGACGGGGAAATGCACTATGACATCATTTCCGCCTTCATCAAAAGCATCAGAGGAAGCGATCCTGATGCCGCCATCTACTACTTGGCTCGTATGATTGAGGGTGGTGAGGATCCCGTCTTCATCGCTCGCCGACTCGTTATTTCAGCCAGCGAGGACGTCGGTTTGGCCAATCCTAACGCGCTGCTTCTCGCCAACGCCGCCTTCGATGCCGTCTCCAAAATCGGTATGCCCGAGGGACGCATTCCACTGGCCGAAGCGACGGTCTATCTGGCCACTTCGCCCAAAAGCAACTCTGCTTATATGTCCATCAACGACGCCTTGCAATACGTAGGTGAAACAGGCAATCTGCCTGTACCTCTCCATTTGCGTAATGCTCCCACCAAGCTCATGTCTCAACTCGGCTATGGCAAGGACTACAAATATGCTCATGCTTACGAGGGCAACTTCGTCCAGCAGCAGTTCTTGCCTGATGGCGCCACCGATGCCCGTTTCTGGCATCCGCAAGAGAATCCCTCTGAGAATAAACTGTACGAGCGCATGAAGCAATTGTGGGGAGAGCGATTTGAGAAGTAAATGACTTTTTTGATGCTTTCATGTACGTTTTTATGTCTAAAAATTTCTTAAATAAAAATAAATGAGTACCTTTGCACCAGTTTTAGGTTTTAAGGTAAAAGATATACTTTGTTAGTATGGCTAAAAAGAAGACACAAGAACCTCAATATATTTTTGAATCAAGCTGGGAGGTTTGTAATAAGGTAGGTGGCATCTACACAGTGTTATCTACTCGTGCAAAGACCCTGCAAGAGAAACTCACGGATAAGGTGTTCTTCATTGGTCCCGATTTCTGGGAAGGTAAGAAGAACCCGCTTTTCAAGGAAAATAAAACATTGTTGGCAAAGTGGAAGAAGAGCGCACAGGAATATGATGGCGTGTCCTTCCGTGTGGGGCGTTGGCAAGTGCCAGGCGAACCGATTGCCATCTTGGTGGATTTCAAGCCTTTCTTTGAACAGCGCAACGAGATTTTTGGCTGGGCATGGGAGCATTTCAAGGTGAATTCCCTGAATGCTTATGGCGACTATGATGAGAGCCTGATGTTCTCGTGGGCAGCAGGCAAGGTGGTGGAGAGCTACTACAAGTTCTTCGGACTTACGAAGGAGGACAATGTGATTTTCCAGGCACATGAGTGGCAGACTTGTCTGGCTGCACTTTATGTGAAGAAATATGTGCCGGAGGTGGCAACCATCTTCACGACACACGCCACAACGATAGGACGTTCCATCGCAGGCAACAACAAGCCGCTCTACGATTATCTTCCCGCCTACAACGGTGACCAGATGGCCTCTGAACTGGGTGTGGAATCGAAGCACTCGGTGGAGAAGCAGGCAGCTTGGAATGTGGACTGCTTCACAACGGTGAGCGAAATCACAGGCAGGGAGTGCACGGAACTGCTTGACAAACCGGCTGACGAGATTCTGATGAATGGCTTTGAGAATGACTTTGTGCCTTCTCCTACAGCCAAGTTCAGCGAGGCAAGGAAGGCGGCTCGTCAGCATCTGCTGAAGGTGGCGAACACGCTGATGGGTACAGAACTGGACGATGACACCCTGATTGTGACAACGGGTGGCCGCTACGAATATCAGAACAAGGGCATCAATGTGTATATCGATGCGCTGAACCGTCTACGTTGGGATGACCGTCTGCAGAAGAATGTGCTGGCATTCGTGATGGTGCCTGCTTGGATGAAGGAAGCCCGTATGGATTTGAAGGTGGCGCTCTCCAGCAAGAAGCATAATCCTGTGGAATATGGCGCCATCGGTGACCCTCGCATCACCCATGTGCTGCATGAGCAGGAAAACGACAAGGTGCTGGGTCAGATGAATTGGCTCGACATGTACAACCGTCCTGAGGACAAGGTGAAGGTCATCTTCGTACCATGCTATCTGGATGGCAACGACGGCATCTTCAACACCCATTACTACAACTTGCTCATCGGCATGGACTTGACCGTATTCCCGTCCTACTATGAGCCTTGGGGTTACACGCCGACTGAATCGGTGGCGTTCCATGTGCCCTGCATCACGACCGACCTGGCAGGTTTCGGATTGTGGGCTAACAGTCTGAAGGGGCAACAGGTTTATAGTGAGATTGAGGATGGCGTGAAGACGGTGCATCGCTCAGACTACAACTTTGACGAAGTGAGCAATGTGATTCGTGACACGATGCTGAAGTTCTCGCAGATGGACAAGAAGCAGGTCAATGCCGCCCGCAAGAATGCTGAGAAGGTGGCAGAGAAGGCACTTTGGAAGCACTTCATCAAGTATTACTACGAAGCATACGACAAGGCACTCGCGAAACGCGACGAACGCCTGTCTTGAGATATTATATATTAATAATGTGAAATTATCAACTCAATTTATACAATTATGAGAATTCAAGCAAGCAACGCCAATGTTCCAAATTGGCGCGAAATTAGTGTGAGATCGTCTGTTCCAGCAACTCTGGAACCCCTGAACGAGATTGCACACAACATGTGGTGGGCATGGAACAATGAAGTGGGTCATATCTTCAATGATATGGACACTAAGCTCTGGCACGAGGTTCAGAAGAACCCTGTGTTGTTCCTTGGCCGAATGAACCATGATAAGCTGGAGCAGATTGCGGAAGACAAGAAACTTGTTGAGCGCATCAATAAGGTATATAAGGAGTTCCGTGCCTATATGGATGTGAAGCCAGACACGAAGCGTCCTTCAGTGGCCTATCTCTGTATGGAGTATGGTCTGAACAACGTCCTGAAGATTTATTCTGGTGGTCTTGGCATCTTGGCCGGTGACTACGTGAAGGAGGCTTCTGACTCCAACATCGACTTCTGCGCCGTCGGTTTCCTCTATCGTTATGGCTACTTCACTCAGACACTCTCGATGGAGGGTCAGCAGGTGGCCAACTACGAGGCTCAGGTGTTCCCAACCCTGCCTATCGAACGTGAAATGGATGAGGACGGCAATCAGGTGGTGATCGACGTGCCTTACAACAACTATACTGTTCACGCTCTCGTATGGCGTGTGAATGTGGGTCGTGTGAAGCTCTATCTGCTGGATACTGACAACGACATGAACTCTGAGTACGACCGTTCCATCACTCACGCACTCTATGGTGGTGACTGGGAGAACCGTCTGAAGCAGGAGATTCTGTTGGGTATCGGTGGTATCTTGCTGCTCAACAAGCTGGGCATCAAGAAGGACATCATCCATTGCAACGAGGGTCATGCTGCACTCGCCAATGTTCAGCGTCTGGTTGAGTATGTGGAGAGCGGTCTTTCCTTCAACGAGGCTCTCGAGGTGGTTCGCACTTCTTCCCTCTACACCGTCCACACTCCTGTGCCCGCTGGTCACGACTACTTCGACGAGGGTCTCTTCGGCAAGTACATGGGTCAGTATCCTGGTAAGCTCGGCATCAGCTGGGATGACTTCATGGGTATGGGTCGTGTGAACCCCGACGACAAGGGCGAGAAGTTCTGCATGTCCACCTTCGCTTGCAACACCTCTTCATGGGTGAACGGCGTGAGCTGGCTGCATGGCAAGGTGTCGAAGGACATGTTCAACGGCATCTGGAAGGGCTACTTCCCAGAGGAGTTGGACAACGTGGGCTATGTGACCAACGGTGTACACATGCCAACATGGACTGCATCAGAGTGGAAGGCTCTCTACGCTAAGAATTTCGACAAGAATTTCCTTGCCGACCAGTCGAACGAGAAGATTTGGGAAGCTATCTATAATGTGCCAGATCAGGAAATCTGGAACACGCGTCTCGCTCTGAAGGCAAAACTCATCGAGTACATCAAGAAGGCCTTCAAGGAGGATTGGCTGAAGCATCAGGGTGACCCATCTCGCATCGTGTCTATCGTCGAGAAGATCAATCCTAACGCATTGACCATCGGTTTTGCCCGTCGTTTCGCCACTTACAAGCGTGCGCACCTGCTCTTCAGCGACCTCGACCGCTTGGCCAAGATCGTCAACAACCCCAACTATCCTGTGCAGTTCCTCTTTGCAGGTAAGGCTCACCCAGCCGATGGTGCAGGTCAGGGGCTCATCAAGAAGATTTACGAGATCAGCCGCCGTCCTGAGTTCTTGGGCAAGATCATCTTCCTCGAGAACTACGACATGAAGCTTGCACGTCGCCTTGTGACAGGTGTGGACATCTGGATGAACACGCCAACTCGTCCGCTCGAGGCTTCTGGTACGTCTGGCGAGAAGGCGCTCATGAACGGTGTTGTCAACCTCTCCGTGCTCGATGGTTGGTGGCTCGAAGGCTATCGCGAGGGTGCTGGATGGGCATTGACCGACAAGCGCACCTTCCAGAATCAGGATCAGCAAGACCAGCTCGACGCAGCCACCATCTACTCGCTGCTCGAGAACGAGATTCTGCCTCTCTACTATGCCCGCAACGCCAAGGGCTACTCTGAGGGATGGATTCAGACGGTCAAGAACTCCATTGCACAGATTGCGCCTCACTACACGATGAAGCGTCAGCTCGACGACTACTTCACCAAGTTCTACTGCCCATTGGCTGAGCGTCGCAAGGTGCTCTTCGCCGACAACTACAAGAAGGCAAAGGACATCGCTGCTTGGAAGGAACTCGTTGCTTCCCGTTGGGACAACATCAATGTCGTTTCCTTCGAGAAGGAGGAAGACATGCTCAAGGGCGACGTCCTTTCAGGCAAGAAGTATCATGTGAAGTACGTCATCGATGAGCAGGGTCTCGACGATGCAGTCGGCTTCGAACTCGTCACCCTCTATCGTGACGAAGACGGTCGTGAGCACATCAGCCAAGTGGAGCCCTTCCAGGTGACCAAGCGCGAAGGCAATCTCTACACCTTCGAGGGCACTCACGTCATTCCTACGGCTGGCAGCTTCAAGGTGGCATACCGCATGTACCCCAAGAATGCTGACCTTCCACACCGTCAGGACTTCTGCTACGTGAAATGGTTCAACTAATCACCATATTCATCGCACTTTTCACGCTGTTCGCCACATCTGTTCAAGGGGCTGAAAAGCCTTACAAGCGATTCAGCGTCATCAAAGCCTACCGCACCAGCATGAAGGAGAAAAACTTCGTGCAGGCGCGGCAGGTGCTTAATGATGCTATGCGTCAGCATCCCGAGGCGGCGGCCGATGCGCAGCTCTACCGCTACAAGCTCGATGCGCTCGACCAGCTCATTGGTGTCGAAAACCGAAAGATCTACCTCAACGCCAAGCCCGACACCGTCAGCTTCTTCAATTATATGTACGAGCTCTACGTCACCGGCTTGCAGTGCGACAGCGTCGAGCGCATCGCCCTGGCAGCGCGTCAGGCCGAAGGCAAGAAGGCGGTGCCGAAATTGCGAGGCGGAGTGGGGCAGACCATGCTTCCCTATCGGAAGAACCTGCTCAACGCCGGCAAGTACTACTACACGAAGAAGGCCTACGCCGATGCCTTCCGATTTCTCGACATGTATGCGCAGACCAAATCGTCCGAGGTCTTCATCGACACGAAGGGCAATTCCTTCCTGACCGACCCTGACGACGACGTCGATGTGGCGGTGCTCTCAGCCTTGAGCGCCTACGGATCCAGCAATTATTCGGGCGTGATGAACTATCTTTCCGAGAGTCTGAAAGATGAGAGCGTGCGTCCCCAGCTGCTGGAGATTGGCGTCAAGACGACGGGCGCCCTGAAGGACACCACGCGCATGGTGCAGCTCCTGGAGCAGGGCTTCGAGGCCTATCCCGACGTGGAGTACTTCTATGTCACGCTGGTGAAGCACTACAACGAGCGGGGAGATTTCGACAAGGCCTTGCAGCGGGTGCAGCGCATGACCACGCTCTATCCGCAGCAGCGGGACTACTGGTATGTGACGGGCACCGAGCTCGTCCTGCTCGACCGCTACGACGATGCGCTCAAGGCCTTCCAGCAGTGCATCGACATCAAGGCTGACGACGCCGAGGCCTGGGCATCCGTCGGCAGCATCCACCTGCACAAGGCACATGTCGCCTACGAGCAGTTCAACCTGCCCAAGTCCCATCCCGACTACAACAAGCAGAAGAACGCCATCACCCAACGCTACCGCGAGGCATGCACCGCCTTCGAGCAGTCGCGCAAGTTCGACGAGGCCAACACCGCCCTCTGGCTCGAAGGTCTCCGCGAGGCCTACTTCAAGCTCAACCGCGGCAAGTCTTTGCGGGCCTTGGAGAATCTCAAATGAAGCTGGAATGAATCTCAAGTGAAATCTCAAATGAATCTGAAACATACGAGGATGTGCCGTTTGACACATCCTCGTTCATTTTTTCACATTCGCGCCTTTCCGTAGCGCAGCTCCACCTCCTCCCAGTTGACGATGCTCCAGAGAGCGGCGAGGTGGTCGGGGCGGCGGTTCTGGTAGTCCAGGTAGTAGGCGTGTTCCCAGACGTCGAAGGTGAGTAGGGGAGTGAGCCCCTTCTGCACGGGGTTGGCGGCGTTCGGCTCCTGGGTGATGAAGAGCGAGCCCGCGCGGTCGGCAGAGAGCCAGACCCATCCGCTGCCGAAGAGCGTGGCGCCCTTCTTCTGAAACTCCTCCTTGAACGCATCGAACGACCCGAAGTCCCTCGCGATGGCGTCGGCCAGCGGACCCGTCGGCGCAGACTTCGCGGGCTTCCCCGTGAACTGTCCGAAGTACAGCTCGTGGTTCAGGATCTGTCCGGCATTGTTCAGGATTCCGCCCGATGCCTTGCAGACAATCTCCTCCAGCCCGGCCTCCTCCATGCCGCTGCCGTCCAGCAGGGCGTTCAGGTTATTCACGTACGCCGCCAGATGTTTCCCGTGGTGAAACTCCAGCGTCCTTTGGCTGATCGCCGGCTCCAGCGCGTCCATCCCGTACGGCAGAGCCATCAAAGTAAACTTTCCCATCATATTCGTTGGTTTTAGAAATGCCTTGCAAATGTACGAAAAAAACGAAAACGAACCGCACGGATGGTCACGAATAATATAAATAATGTGGAAATATTTTGTTCGTTTATGGAGAAATACGTATCTTTGCCGCCGAATACAAACCTAATTAATGACTATTTACTAAACTTAGGCTATATGAAGAAAAAACTTTACGAGAGGCCGGCGATGCAGGTCGTGAGGCTTCAATCCATGCCGATGATGCAGACGGCAAGTCCGCAGAGCGTGGGCAAAAGCGCAACCATGAGTGTAACTTATGAAGAGGAGGACTGGTGATATGAGGACGATGACTAAGACTCTGGGCTGGCTGGTCATGGCCGCAGCCCTCACCTTCGGATTCAGTGCATGTTCGAGCGACGACGATGCCGTGGCAGAGAAGCCGACGGTGAACCCTGCCGTCACTGCCGACGGGAAGGTTCATGTGACCGTGGGCGCCGGCATCAGCGACGGACAGACCCGCACCACTGTGGAAACGACTACGGACTGGGACGGGACGAGGAGGCGCACGCTGAAGTTCACGACGGGCGACAGGCTCTACATCATGGGCAGCATTGAAAGCGATGATGATGGTGTGCGCAAGATGGGTGGGTTTGTCGAAGTCCAGAGCATCAGCGAAGACGGCCTGAGCGCGACGTTCGATGGCGGCCTGACCGTCTGGAAGAAAATTAGCGACTGGGAATGGTCGGAGGACGACACCAATTGGGCGGCCACACAGACGGGCGACCCAATGACGTGGTACGGCACGAACGAGGTCGAAGGATGGCTGGTTCACGCCGATGCCGTCTCGGAGCTGTACATGACCACAACGGAAAAGACCTACCTTTTCCAATACGAAAAGAGCCTCGCGACGGGTGCGACGGACAACGTCTCGGCGCTGATGAATTCGGCGCTCTACGTCAAAGGCGATTACAATAAGACGGATAATTGCTTCGATCTCGAAAGCGGTGATGTCATCCTGAACTGCACCTTCAGCGGCCTCGCCAATGGAACGTACAACGTCCACTTTCAGAGGGCCGACAGCAAGGATGAATACATGGAAGGTAATTATATGGCCCAAGGCTGCGACCAGACCGTCGCCGTCGGTGATGACGGCACGGCGCGCTTCGCCATCAGCATCCCAACCCATATGTTCAATACATACAGTGGCATCGGTCTCTCGACCAACGATAGATTCTACAATTGCCCCCTCGGTCAGCGTCAAGACGCATCTGCCAAGGTGTACAACATCAGCCGACGCTGGAACGGCGAGAAAGAGAAGTTCGAGTAGCTGATCTAACCTTCCGACGCCCATCCCCTGACAAAGGGGGCGGCGATTCGGTCAACACAAGAAAAAGGAGCATCCGAGTCGGATGCTCCTTTGGTGTGAATACGTCAGATTCGTATATAATCTGTGTGAGAAATGTCGGGGGGATTACTCGCCCTTGACGGCTGCGATGCCGGGGAGCACCTTGCCTTCGATGGCCTCGAGCAGGGCACCACCACCTGTGGAGATGTAGGACACCTTGTCGGCGAGACCGAACTTGTTGACGCATGCCACGGAGTCGCCACCGCCGATGAGGGAGAAGGCGCCTTCCTGAGTGGCCTTGGCTACTGCCTCACCTACGGCACGTGAACCCACTGCAAATTCGTCGCTCTCGAAGCAGCCTGCAGGACCGTTCCAGAGGATGGTCTTGGCACCTTCGATGGCCTTGGCGAACTTGGCCTGGCTCACAGGACCTACGTCGAGACCTTCCCAGCCCTCACCGATGGCGTTGGATGGGAAAATCTTCTTCTCAGCGCCTGGCTTGAGGGAGAAGGTGGAGAAGTCGAAGCCGTTGCAGCATACGGAATCCTCGCCGAGCACGAGCTCTACGCCGTTCTTCTTGGCGAGTTCCTCAACGCCGAGGGCGATGTCGAGCTTGTCGAGCTCTACGATGGAATCGCCGATTTCGCCGCCATGAGCCTTCATGAAGGTGTAGGTCATGCCGCCGCAGAGGATGAGCTTGTCAACCTTGCCGAGGAGGTTCTCGATGATGCCGATCTTAGTGGACACTTTGGAACCACCCATGATGGCCACGAATGGGCGCTTGATGTTGTTGAGCACGTTGTCAACTGCCTGCACTTCCTTCTCCATGAGGAGGCCGAGCATGACGTCGTTCTTGTCGAAGTAGTCAGCGATGACGGCGGTGGAAGCGTGCTTGCGGTGTGCGGTGCCGAAGGCGTCCATCACCCAGCAGTCAGCGTAGGAGGCGAGCTTCTTGGCGAACTCCTTCTGGCTTGCCTTCATGGCCTTCTTGGCCTCGTCGTACTCTGGAGTGCCTTTCTCCACGCCTACTGGCTTGCCTTCCTCTTCGGGATAGTAGCGGAGGTTTTCGAGCAGGAGAACTTCGCCTGGCTTGAGGGCTGCAGCCTGTGCGTCAGCCTTCTGACAGTCGTCGGCGAACTGTACTGGCACGCCGAGTGCCTGGCTCACTGCTGGCACGATCTGCTTGAGTGAGAGCTCTGGCTTCACCTTGCCTTTTGGCTTGCCCATGTGTGACATGATGATGAGGGCGCCGCCTTTCTCAAGGATGAGCTTGAGGGTGGGGACTGCTCCGCGGATGCGGGTGTCGTCGGTGATGACTCCGTTCTGGATTGGCACGTTGAAATCTACGCGCACGATTGCCTTTTTGCCGGCAAAGTTGTACTCATTGATAGTCATAATCTCGAATGTTTTTAAGAGTTAAAAATATCTTGTTTTCTGTCGATCACGAAAATCGCCCAGCGCGTGGGCTGGTTAGTATTGCTCGTTCTCGTTGGGGAAGTTGCACTCCTTGACGTCCTCGACGTAGTGGCCGATGGCATCGGTCATGATGGTGTTGAGGTCGGCATATCGGCGGAGGAACTTGGGGGAGAATCCGCGGGTCATGCCGAGCATGTCGGAGATGACGAGGACCTGTCCGTCGCATCCGCCGCCGGCTCCGATGCCGATGACTGGAATCCGAAGTTCCTGTGCGACCTGGGTGGCGAGCTTGGCGGGAATCTTCTCGAGCACGACGGCGAAACAGCCTGCATCCTCGAGGGCGTGGGCGTCGGCGATGAGCTTCTTGGCCTCGGCTTCCTCCTTGGCGCGCACGGTGTAGGTGCCGAACTTGTTGATGGACTGTGGCGTCAGACCGAGGTGTCCGCAGATAGGGATGCCCGCGTCGAGAATCTTCTTGACAGCCGGGATGATTTCCACACCGCCTTCGAGCTTGAGGGCGTCGCAGTGGGTCTCCTTCATGATGCGGATGGCGTTGGTCACAGCCTCAGTCTCATTGACCTGATAGGTGCCGAAGGGCATGTCGCAGATGACGAGTGCGCGCTTGACGGCACGGACGACTGCCTTGGCGTGGTAGATCATCTGGTCGAGCGTGATGGGGAGCGTGGTCCAGTTGCCGGCCATGACATTGCTGGCGGAGTCGCCCACCAGGATGATGTCGATGCCTGCACCGTCGGTGATTGTGGCTGTTGTGAAGTCGTAGGATGTAAGCATGGCAATCTTCTTGCCCTCGGCTTTCATCTGAATCAGTCTGTGTGTGGTGACCTTTCTCTGGTCTTCTACTAAATATCCTGCCATTGTTCTGGTTTTTCTTAACAGGATGCAAAGTTACACATTATTATTAAAACTCAAACAATAAACGTGCATTTATTTGCCGTCTGGTCAGGAAATTTGGCACGGCATATTGATGATTTGTAATGTCTGTCACCCAATAATAACTGTTTACGTTGGCAATGTCGAGCACGTTGAAGACGTCGGCGCCCAACCAAATGTTGCGGAAGGCGCGGCCAATGCCGGTGTAGATGTGGCGGTCTTCGTTCTTGAGAAGTCGGTAGCTGATGCCGAGATCGACACGGCGGTAGTGGGGCATTCGGAAGACCTGCTTCTCGCGTCCGGAGTGGGGCGGTCCGAAGGGGAGTCCGCCGGCGTAGTGTCCCTGGAGGGTCATCTTCCAGCGGTCGGTGTTGGGGAAGTAGTCGCTGAAGAAGATGGCGCAGTTGAGCCGCTGGTCGGTGGGGCGTGGCACGGAGGAACCGCCGTCGATCTTCTCTTCGGTCTTCATGATGCCGACGCTGAGCCAGGAGTCGGTGCCGGGCACGAACTCACCGTAGATTTTCAGGTCGAGACCGGCTGCATAGCCCTTGGAGATGTTTCCGCCGTAATAGACGACGCGGACGTTGTCGATGTTGTAGGGCACGAGATTGCTGAGCGCCTTGTAGTAGGCCTCGGCCGTGAACTTGAACGGACGCTCGCTGACCCTGAACTTGTATTCCATGCCAAGCACGAAATGGATGCTTCGCTGGGACTTGATGTCCTTGCGGAGGAAGGCGATGGTGTTGTTGTTGGTCGTCACAGTGTCGCGCATCTCCTTGTAGAAGGGCGTTTGGTAATAGATGCCGGTGGAGAATCGGTAGGTGAGGTTCTCGTTGTTGGCAGGCGTGAACGCCACAGTGGCGCGAGGCGAGAAGAGCGTCTCCTTGTTCCAGTCCCAATGCGTGAGGCGAACGCCATAGTTCAGCACGAGGCTTCCTTCCGCCACTTCGTTCCTCCACGTGTCCTGCAAGAAGAACTCATAATGCCTTGATTTTTCGCTGTTTACCGACACCATGTTGTAGATGAGGTCGAGACGGTCAGGAGAGTGGGGGAGTGAGTAGTCAGCGGAGTCGCGCATCTCCCATTCGCGCATGGACTCATCCACCTTCTCCATCTTCACCAAGGCTCCGTAGCGCAGCCAGTGGCTCGTGAAGCGGTTGCTGCCAGTGACGCCGATGTTGATCATGCTCGCGTTCAGACGGTTACGGGCATGTTCATGGTAGGTGCCGATGCCCAGACTCTCGTCGTCGCCGTCGTTGTTCAGCCAGTATTCGCCGTTGATGTCGTAGGTCTCACGCTCTCTGGTCTTGAAACCCGACCAGTTGAACGATAGGGAGTTCATCTTGTTGAAATTGTGCGTGGCCGTGAACGCGCCGTAGTAGGTGTAGAACTTGTCCTCCTCGCTGCCGTCGAAATAAACCTTGAATTCCTTCAGATCCTCCGCCGTACCGAACTTCGTCGTGCGGTCAGATGGCCTGAATGTGTAGTTGTTCGTCGAAATCACGCCCATCACATCGAAAGTCCAACGCTGGTTCGGACTCCAACTCATATACGTCTGATAATCAAAATCACGCGGGTCATATTCGCCCTTCGTCTGCAAAGTTCCCAGCAGGTTCTTCATCGTCTTGTAGCGCACAGCATGGGTCATCGAGAACTTGTCCGTGCCAAAGCCCACATAGCCGCTGGCGCCCAACAAACTGGCGCTCACGCTGGCTTCGAAGCCCTTCACCTTCTTGTAGGTGATGTCCAGTACGCTCGACATCTTCTCCCCATATTTCGCCTCGAATCCACCGGCAGAGAAGCCAATGCGCTCCACCATGTCGGGGTTGATGATGCTCAAGCCCTCCTGCTGACCGCTGCGAATCAGTAGGGGACGGTAAACCTCTATTCCATTGATATACACAGAGTTCTCATCAAAAGAACCACCACGCACATTATACTGCGACGAAAGTTCATTATGCGTCGAAACGCCCGCCTGGCTCGTGATCAACTTCTCGACGCCGCCGCCCGAAGCATTGCCCATGTGCCGCATGTCATTCATGTTCACATCCGTCATTGTGCTCGTCTGCCGACGAATGTCTGTCACCTCCACATCGCCCAACTGAAAACCCAATGACGGCAACATCACGTTCAGCGTCACTGAATCCACAGGATTCTCCAGCACGCGTTTCCTGGTTTCGTATCCCAGCATGGAAAACACCACGACCATCGAATCCGCGCTCTCGCACGTAAAACGATATTCTCCCTTCAAATTACACACAGCACCGCATCCTGTGCCTTCCACACGAACCTGTGCCAACTCCAAAGCCGATCGCTGGTCGTCAACAACTTTACCTTTAATCACAACAGTCTGGGCATTCACATCTGCAATGCCCATAACCATCATCAGCAAAGTCATTATATATATATAAATAATGTGTCGTACCATAATTAATATAAAGAACGAAAAAGTACCTTCACATATTGTATAATCCATCATAAACCTCTATATTTCATTGTCCAGACTTTTTAGATTCTAATCGCGGTTATGTTAAATAGGTAAAAATGGCGAATGAGGAGCCCTATCTACCAAAGAAAGAGTTTTGGACGGAAAAAGTATCTATTCCTGAGACCGTCGCCAAGCAAAGTATTCGTCAAGCACCTTCATGGCTGCTTCTGAAGGCACAGGTGCCGGATGCGGACCCTCGCCAGTCAGCACCATCACCCGTGAGTTCTCGTTCTTGAACAAAGGCCAAGCAGGCAGCTTGGGGTCACTCTGCTCTCCGTTGGGATTGCAACATTTGGCAAAGTTCGTCCAATACTTCAGTAGTTTCCAAACAATCTGCATCCTTTGGAAACGGTTTCCGACATTCCTTGTTTCTTGGAAACGCAAGGGGTGCCGTTGCTGACAATCCCCCACTCTTTCGCATGACAAAGGTTCACACGCACACATGACAAAGCCCCGCTCATCGACTATAGTGCAGCCTGTGAAAATCGGCAGAAAACCTACAGGC
>JAFXVS010000020.1 GCA_017534815.1 Bacteroidaceae bacterium
GAATATGAAGAAAACTATGATGCTGCTGGCAGCCTTGCTGATGATAGGCATGACGCTGTCGGCAAAAGAAGACAAATTGGAGTATGTGGCCACATGGACCACAGCCATTCAGAAGGTTGAACCCCATAACTTGGCACCTGCCCCATATCTGGCTGAAAACTCGTTGCGCCAGATTGTGGAGGTGTCTTTCGGCGGTAAGTCGGTGGCGCTGAAATTGTCGAATGAGTTCAACACGGAGGAAACGGAGATTTTGGGTGTCGAACTAGCTGAAGCTGACACGCAAGGTGCCACTGCTGGCATCAAGGAGAGCACTACGACACCTCTCACGTTCAGCGGCAAGTTCAATGTGACCATGAAACCTGGCGAGGTGATTGTTTCTGACCCTGCTGTCTTCAAACTGAAACCACGTATGAGTGTGGCCATCACCATCCACTTTGGCAAGGCTTCCCAGACTGATGTGACGGGTCATCCAGGCTCTCGCACCAGTTCTTACATCGCCAAGGGCAACACAAAAGATTTCAAGGGTGCTGTCGAGACGGCTC
The DNA here is from genome assembly GCA_017534815.1 of Bacteroidaceae bacterium. Taxonomy (GTDB): domain Bacteria; phylum Bacteroidota; class Bacteroidia; order Bacteroidales; family Bacteroidaceae; genus Minthosoma. The sequence goes on from JAFXVS010000020.1 coordinate 543, forward strand.
ACTGGTATTACATCAACAGTCTCTTGGTGGCTGCTCCCAAGGGCAAGTTCGGCTCTATTGCAGCTATCGGCAATTCCATCACAGATGGACGTGGAACGACGACCAATGGACAGAACCGTTGGACAGACGTACTTTCGAAGCGCTTGTTGCTGAACAAGAAAACCAAGAACCTCAGCGTGCTCAACCTAGGCTTGGGCGGCAATTGTGTGCTGCGTGGCGGATTGGGTCCTACGGCCAACAGTCGTTACGAGCGTGATGTGCTCAAGCAGGAGGGTGTGAAGTATGCTATTGTCTTTGAGGGTGTGAACGACCTTGGCGGTTCTCGTGATGGAGAAGCCACAGCCAAGCAGTTGATCGAGTCATTCAAGAAGATGATTATGCTGGCTCACGAGCGTGGCATCAAGATTTATGGAGGCACCATCATGCCTTTCAAGGGCAACGGCTACTACAACGAATCTCGTGAAAAAGGTCGCCAAATGGTGAACGAGTGGATTCGCACTTCAGGCGAGTACGACGGGGTCATCGATTTCGATGCATACACCAGAGACCCCAATCAGGAAGACCGTCTGAATCCAAACTTCCTCTTCGAGAACGACTGGCTCCATCCAAACGCCAGTGGCTATCAGAAGATGGGTGAATCCATCGACCTCAATTTGTTTACGAAATAATTTATCTCAAGTAAAGATTGTAGCGTTTCTCCCTTTCTATCGTGGTGGAAGGACCATGTCCGCAGAACACCTGAGTGGATTCGGGTAGGGCGACGAGTTTTTGGAGACTGCGCATGATGTCCTGATAACTGCCACCTTCCAAGTCTGTGCGTCCGCAGCTGCCACAGAAAAGGGTGTCGCCTGAGAAAAGTACGCCGTTTGCTTCATCGTAGAAGCAGATGCAGCCACGAGAGTGACCTGGTGTCGTGATTACCTTTAAGGTCGTTTGGCCAAAGGTAATCACGCTGCCGTCTAAAAGGGAAGTACCTAACGGAGGAATGGGTGGGTGAGGAATGCCCACACCCAATACAGATTGAATCTGCTCGTCCATGTGTTCATAAATGTAGAGGTCTTCGTAACAAGCCTCAGGGCGCAAACCTAAGTCTCTATATACAAAGGTGTTGCCCCATATATGGTCGAAGTGCAGATGTGTGTTCAGAAGGTGCTTGACCTCCAGACCTTCCTCTGCGATATATGTCTTGATTTCGTTCCATTCGTGTTCGTCAGAGCAGCCACAATCAATGATGACTGCTTCTTTGCGGACGTTCCCGTCTTCCTGCATGGGCATTTCATCGCTCACCACATAACAGTTCACACACAATGGATTCACCTCAAATCTCTTAATATTCATAATATACTCTAAACTCTAAGCCCTAAACTCTAACCCTAAACTCTAACCCTTAACCTCTAAACTTTACAAGTCACATGCACCACCTTTTTGGTCGTGAAATATTCCTCTTCGAAAAAGTCACTCAATTCCCACACGGTGCAGATGTTGCGCATTGATGCAATTTCACCCGCCAATTCTCCACCCTTGAGGGCGATGATGCCGTTGGGCACAGCGTTGTGTTGTTCCTTCTTGATGTTCTTTCTGGCCACTTTCATGAGGTCAACCATTGGCATCACAGCACGGGTCACAACAAAGTCATATTGTTCTTTGATGTCTTCAGCTCTTACATGACTGAACTTCACGTTTTTCAGGCCGATAGCATTTGCCACTTCATTCGCCACTTTAACCTTCTTGCCGATGCTGTCAACCAGATGAAACTGCACATTGGGAAAGAGAATGGCCAAAGGAATGCCAGGGAATCCTCCGCCTGTTCCAAGATCCATCACAGTGGTTCCGTCCTTGAAGTTCACCACTTTGGCGATACCCAAAGAGTGCAGCACATGATGCTCGTAGAGGTTCTGGATGTCCTTGCGTGAAATCACATTGATTTTCGTATTCCAGTCATTATAAAGAGCCTCAAGTTGAGCGAATTGCTCAACCTGAAGCTCTGTTAAATGGGGAAAATACTTCTGAATGATGTCCATTCCTAATTCCTCATTAAATTTATTGATGTTGTTCTCTCAGCAGGTCATTCACCGTCTTCACCGGATTGAAAGTGCCGAGTGACACGTCCACAAAGATGGTGTTCCAGTCGCTCATGGCGCCGTTCCAAAGACCAGGCAATTCGAGAGCCTTGAGTTCCTTGCCGTCCTTGCTCTTGCTGGAGATAAAGCCCGTCTGATGGTCAACATACTTCGTGAGGTCGAACTTGTTGCCCTTATAGTCCTTCACAGCGCATACCAAGTCAACAGGGTTGAAGTGTGTGCCGTTCTTGAACATCTGGAGGTATTCGGCATTGTTCGTGTCAATCTGGCTGCTTTCGAGAATCTGCAGACTGATCGTGCCATCCTGATTGTATGCCAAGAAGGGACCGCCACCAGGTTCGCCCACATTCTTCACCATGCCGCAAACGCGCATAGGACGGTTCAGCTTCTTCTTCAGGTAGATGGCGAGTTCTGCATCCTCCAATTCTTTCAGCTCTGGATTGCGGCAGGAGAGTTCGTCGCGCAGGAAACGGATAATTTCTTCCAGCTGAGCGTGGGTATATTTGCCGCTGTCCAGCAGTTCGAGATATTCAAATGCCTGTTTCTGCTTGCTCACCAGCACGCCGGCAATCAGTTTCTTGTATTCGACAGTCTCTGGTTTCAGACGGTCTGGCACCACATTGTCGATGTTCTTGATGAAGATGACGTCGGCATCGAGGTCGTTCAGGTTCTCAATCAAAGCACCGTGACCGCCTGGACGGAAGAGAATCTTGCCATCCTTACCTCTGAAAGGTGTGTTGTCTGGATTGGCAGCCACCGTGTCTGTGCTGGCCTTCTGCTCTGAGAAACTGATGGAATACTTCACACCAAACTTTGCCTCATACTTGGGCGCTACCTTGGCCACCAATGCTTCGAACAATGGGCGATGTTCTGGGCTGACTGTGAAGTGTACACTCACCTGACCATCCTTGCCGCCAGCATAGAGCGCACCTTCCACCAGATGCTCCTCCACAGGTGTGCGGGCACCATCTTCATACTTGTGGAACTTCAGCAGACCTTTGGGCAGTTTGCCGTAGGATAAACCCTCTTCGCCCAGCAGCGTGGCGATGGCTGTCTTCACGCTGCTGTCGCCACCATTCTTTGCGATGGCAGCCTTCAGGTCATCGATGAATGCGAACTTGTCGAGGTTGGCCTCAAACTTCTGAATGAACTCTGTCTTTTCACCATTGTCCAAAAACTCAAACAGGTTCTTGAACATACGACTGGCTGCACCTGATGCAGGCACGAACTTCAGTACCTTACCCGTACCGTCCAAATAAGCGTCCCAAGCGGCCAGATAGTTCTTCTTCTCTGCTTCTGTCGGAACGGTGATGCCATTGCCTGGTGATGCGGCACCTGCCAGTTTCAGCCAGGGGAACCCCGTCTTGAAGCATTCTAACTGTGCGTTCAATTTCTCTTCAGAGATACCTTTCTTTGCCAGAAAGTCTTTGTCTTCTTGTGTAAGCATGGTTGATGTGTTTTTATAAGTTACATGAAAATTTTGCCAAAGATACAGAATTTGTCGCTACCAAACAAATAAAATGCTCATTTTCCTTGCAAAAAGGGGAAGATGTTTGTCTTTTCTCAACAAAAATCCTTACATTTGCCACATCTTTTCGTATAACCATTAAAAACTGCATGACAATGAGAAAAATGATTTTTTGCCTGTTAGCCCTGGTTGTGTGCTCCACGGTGGAGGCACAGAGATTGGTTGCGTTCAAAGGGTATGGAACTAATTGGAACAAGTCAATGGTTTCTTCCAAGAACAAACCTAATGGTTACATTTACCGTCTGCGTGAGGATGTGCAATGCAGAGATCTACCCAAGGTGTCAGCTGCGGAAGATCATGAACTCTTCATCGCTGAACCTATCGACATGGGATGGCTCGCCTTCTATCGACTACCCACGAGTGCTGACGATTACGACTTTGTGGTGGTGCTCTACGATCACGACAAGCAACCCGTCGAAATTGTGAATCTCGGCTATGTGACGGATAACCACTACTGTGAGGTGCAGGATGTGCGTTGGGACAGCGACAATCAGTGCATCCTTTTCAACATGGCATGTCCCAGCTATGCGGATCAAATAGATGGAAAGGGTAGTAAGCTGTACAGCTACAGCATCAAGGACAAGCGCATCGTGTGGGAAACTGACTATCTTGTCAGCAACGACATCTTCATCCTCAACGACAAATACGTCTTCTGTTCCTATGGTTTCACAAGCGAGAAGAAGTTCCTTTTCATGCTCGACAAGAAGACCGGTAAGCAGTATAGCAAGATCCCGATGGTGTACAAAGTGGAATATATGGAACTCCAGAAGAAAGGCAACGTAGAGAAACTCTTCGTAGTGGATTATAACGAAAGCCTGTACGAATACAACGTCGTCAACACACCTGCACCTGTGAGAAGGATGTAAATTATACGGATTTCACTTACTTGACCACTTCACGCTCAAAGAAGTCCAAGAAGAAGGGCCAGTTGGGACCAGCTTCATGACCGCCATGGTGCTGACGATAGGTAAGGCGTCCTTCCATTAGTCCATTGTCCATACCAGGGAACAAGTCTGTGCCAATGCCTTGATAGCCGAGCAATTCATATACGGGCGAAGCTTTTGATGCCGATATGAACGATCCAACCACATCTTGCCATTTGTCGCCACTCCAGCTTCCCGTGGAGATGAAACATGCGCGTGGGGCGCAGAGTGCTATGAGCTCATGCTGATCAACAGGTATGTCGTTTTCTGTCAGCGGGTCAGTACCATATTTTATCAGGTTACCACACACCCAGTGGTACTCTTCATTCGAAACGATGTTGCCGATACTTTCACCGCAGTCACGACGCCATCCTGCTGCACCTGCTTTGCCTGATGACGCGATAAATCCTGCTGCTATGCGCTCCTCAAAAGCCATAGCTACGAGTGATGCTTTGCCATAACGTGACACTCCTTCAATGGCGCATTTGGTGGCATCAAAAGTGGCATCGGATTCAATGTAGTCAATAAAGCGTGACAATCCCCAGCCCCATGCGCGGAGTGAGCCCCAGTCGGTAGGTTGGCGGTATTTGCCTTTGTTGCACAGACCTATGATGCCGTTGGTGAGACCAGAGCCGCTATCGGCCTGTATGGATGAGGGATTGATGGTGGCGGCAGCCCAACCGCATTCAATCACCATTTGCTGCCATGACACAGAACCTGCACGGGTGCGGGTGGGGTCACCGCCTCCAAATCCAAATTCTATGATAACGGGCATATTCCTCTTGCCGTTGTCGGGATAGACCATGTTGGCTTGAATCTCAACCGTGATGGATGGATAGCTGGAGTTGTCCACCACGCCTTTTAGATAACGGATCACTACAGGCGTTCCTGCAAAATCTTTCTTCTCCTCATTCGTGACCACCCATTTCACACTGGGCACATTGTCAGGAATACGTCCATATACATTGTCCTCAAACAGTTTTACTATTTCTGGACGGCGCACCTTATACCACATCTTGGCGTTCGTGACCTTCTTGCCACTTTCTGTCACCAGCACATCTGGATAGAAAGGGTAGGGGTTTGCTGTCAGTTCATCATAGTTGGGATGCTTGCTCTCGTCCTGACTGTTGGGCTGGCGACCTTCACGGGGTTGACCTACTCCGACTTTGGCCAGCATATCGGCATAATCAGCAGCCGTAATCCTACGAAGGCTGTCCATGTTTACGCGGTTTCCACCTCCAAACATGGCAAACTGTGCGTTTGCTGTAAACGGGATACAAGCCATCAGCATTGTCCCAAAGAAATATTTCAAAGTTCTTATCATAATTGGTAAAGATATGGGGTTAAAAAATCCTTGAAAACCATTTGGATTTCAAGGACTCTTGGAGGGTGGAGGGTGGGACTCGAACCCACGACATTCAGAACCACAATCTGACGCTCTAACCAACTGAACTACATCCACCATGTAGGGGTCATTTCCCTTTTGCGAGTGCAAAGGTACTACATATATTTGGACTGACCAAATAAAAAGCGAAGAAATTGCGATTTATTTGTAAAATTCCTTGCGACCGGCGCTGAGGGTGTTCTTCATCAGCGAGCAAATGGTCATGGGACCAACGCCTCCAGGCACAGGTGTGATGAAAGAACACTTAGGTGCAACGTGCTCGAAATCCACGTCGCCATTCAGACGGAAACCAGACTTGCGGGTCGCATCAGGCACACGGGTCGTGCCCACATCGACGATCACGGCACCCTCCTTCACCATGTCGGCTGTCACGAAGTTGGGCTTTCCAATCGCTGCGATGATGATGTCAGCCTGCTGGCACTCCTCCTTCAGCGTCTTCGAGCGGCTGTGGCATACGGTCACAGTGGCATCGCCATATTGCTTCTGCATCATCAGCTGAGCCATAGGCTTGCCCACGATGTTCGAACGTCCCAGGATGACGCACTTCTTGCCGCTGGTCTCAATGTTGTAGCGCTTGAGCAGCGTGATGATGCCCAGCGGAGTGGCAGAGATGTAGCAGGGCAGTCCGATGGCCATGCGTCCCACGTTGATGGGATGGAAACCGTCCACATCCTTGCGGTAGTCGATGGCTTCGATGATTTTCTGTTCAGAGATGTGCTTGGGGAGTGGCAGCTGCACGATGAACCCGTCCACATCGGCATCGTTGTTGAGCTTCTCCACCTGCTTGAGCAGGAAATCCTCTGTGATGTCGTCCTCGAAGCGGAGGAGGGTAGAGGTGAAGCCGCAGGCCTCACATGCCAGCACCTTGTTCTTTACATACGTCTCGCTGCCGCCGTCGTGACCCACGAGGATAGCTGCGAGGTGAGGGCGCTTGCCGCCTGCATCCACAATCTTCTTTACTTCTTCTGCGATTTCAGCCTTGATGGCTGCCGCTGTTGCTTTTCCGTCTATCAATTGCATATTTCTAAAATTTTCTCATTCTTTGCATTTGTGCCATTGCTTGAGCCATCTTGGGGCTCGTCATCTGACGCATCATCTTGCGCATCTGTTCAAACTGCTTGGTGATGCGGTTAATTTCGTCAATCGAATTGCCAGAACCCTTGGCGATGCGCATCTTGCGCGACATGTTGATGCACTCTGGGTGAGCGCGTTCATAGGGCGTCATCGAACCAATCATCGCCTCTACTGACTTGAAGGCGTTATCGTCAATGTCCACGTCTTTCAGCATCTTTCCTGCACCAGGAATCATCGACACCAGATCCTTGACGTTACCCATCTTCTTGATTTGGTTGATCTGTGTGAGGAAATCGTTATAGTCGAACTTGTTCTTCGCAATCTTCTTCTCCAAACGCTTGGCCTCCTCCTCGTCAAACTGCTGCTGGGCACGTTCCACAAACGACACGATGTCGCCCATGCCGAGGATGCGGTCTGCCATACGTTCTGGGTGGAACACGTCGAGCGCTTCCATCTTCTCGCCTGTACCCACGAACTTGATGGGCTTCGTCACGACTGTGCGGATGGACAAGGCGGCACCACCACGAGTGTCACCATCCAGCTTGGTCAGAATCACACCATCAATCTCCAGACGCTCGTTGAAGGTCTTGGCCGTGTTGACAGCATCCTGACCGGTCATCGCATCCACCACGAGCAGGGTCTCGTTGGGATTGACGGCAGCCTTGATCTGCTCAATCTGCACCATCAGTTCCTCATCAATCGACTGACGGCCAGCCGTATCGACAATCACCACGTCATAGCTTTTCGACTTCGCCTCCTGAATGGCGTTCTTCGCCACAGCAATAGGGTCAGTTGCACCCTCCTCCAGATAGCAAGGAACGCCCACCTGTTCAGCCAGCACGCGCAACTGTTCCATAGCCGCAGGACGGAAGGTGTCGCAGGCAGCCAAGAGCGGCTTCTTGTGGTTCTGATTCTTCAGTCTCAGCGCCAATTTGCCAGCCATCGTCGTTTTACCAGCACCATTCAGACCAGCCATCAGGATGACCGTTGGACGTCCAGTCAGGTTCAGTTCCGTAGCCTGTCCGCCCATCAGTTCTGCCAGTTCGTCGTGTACAATCTTGACCATCATCTGACCAGGCTTCACAGCCGTCAGCACATTCTGTCCCAATGCCTTCTGCTTCACAGTATCTGTGAACGTCTTGGCCACCTTATAGTTCACGTCAGCCTCTAAGAGTGCCTTGCGCACATCCTTGAGCGTCTCCGCCACATTGATTTCGGTGATTTTACCCTCACCCTTCAGTATCTTGAAAGACCTTTCCAGTCTCTCGCTCAGATTTTCAAACATATATAAAGTTTATAGTTTACAGTTTATAGTTTACAGACCATGCGGGCTTGTGCCACTTCGTACACCCTCAATTTCTCAAATGAGAATAAAGTCTTTTCCCCCCATCGTCCTATCTTTCTTTAACCTTTAACCCTTAACCTTTACAATCACTTCTTCACCCCTTTATATATAAGGTACGCGATGATGGCGACCACGATGATGATGGCAGCCACGCCGATGATGTGCGAATAGTGCGCGATGATGTCGATGAGCTCCTGCTTTGGCATTGTGCTGTGGAACGCAGCGCCAATAGCCACCAAGATGCTGTTCCAGAGTCCAGCGCCCAGCGCCGTGTACAGGCAGAACGACAGCAAGTTCATCTTCGCCAGACCTGCAGGGATGCTGATGAGTTGGCGAATGGCAGGAATCATACGGCCAATCAGCGTCGAGACGGCACCACGCTTGTCGAAATACGCCTCCGCCTTCTCCACCTTCTCCGCATCAATCAGACACATGTGTCCGAATCGGCTGTTCGCAAACGCATACACGATTGGACGTCCCAGCGAGTAGGCCAATCCATAATTCACCAAAGCACCGATCAGCGCACCCAGCGTGCCACACAAGATGATCATCGGATACGTCATTTCACCCGTCTCAGCCGCCATATAAGCCGCTGGAATCATAACCACCTCCGACGGAAAAGGGATGAACGAACTCTCGATAGCCATGAACAAGATGACCCATCCGTAGTTCAGGTTGTCGAGCGCCCCGTTTGTGAGATTGAGGATGATTTCTTCCATAATGGCTGCAAAGGTACGGAAAAATTAGGAATGAGGAACGAGGAATTGTTCCTTTTTTAATGGAAAAAGGGTCAAAAACAAAAAAAACGACCGATTCTTGAAAATAATTCCTAATTCCTAACTCCTAATTCCCAATTTTTCCTTACCTTTGCACCCGCAAAACGAAAATGGGTAAGTCCTATACGGCCAGCTCCCTTGGAATTCCCCCAGGGCTTGACCGCAGCAAGGGTACTCGGTTGTAGCGGCGCGATGTAGTCAGCTTACCCACCCGCCTCTTTAGCTCAGTTGGCCAGAGCACGTGATTTGTAATCTCGGGGTCGTTGGTTCGAATCCGACAAGAGGCTCAAGAGTTCATTTTCATCTGAAGGCGAAAGTTCGCTTTCAGATTTTTTTTCTGTTGTCAAGTAACTTTCATTTTTAGTTTTTTGTTGTTAGTTTTTAACTTTCATTCGACCCGATTCTGTGTTTTCAAGTTTGCCGTCGGCAATCCACCCTTTTGCCGCCGTCTCTCTTGTGCTTTGCCGTCGGCAATTTCCCACGTTGCCGCCAGCTGTCTTTTTGGGTGTTTTCAGCCCTGTCTGGAGGCTTCTATAACCCTTAACCAATAACCCATAACCTTTCTATTATTTCGGTACAAAGTTACGACTTTTTTCTGAGATAAACAAATAAATGCAGATGTTTTTTCGATTTTAATTGAAAAATGCATCAAGGGTCGATTTTGAACTTTTTCAGGAAAACGGTCAACTGAATTAGTGGTGAAAGTCAACTTTTTCAGGATGGCAACAACCGTATAATGTGACTCAGATATCAGATATCAGTTTTCTACGCGACACTAAAATTTTGGAAACAAAGATTTTAATATATATAATATATATATTAAGAGTTTTTTTATTCATTTTCTTGTCAACCTGTATTTCGCTCCCGAGAAAACTGATATCTGATATCTGAGTCGTTTTTTTTGCAAAAACTCCCCTTGCAAGAAAACTGTGCTCTGTGCTCTGTGCGCTTTTTTTCGAAATATTCCAAATTAAACACGCATTCATTTGGATATGTGAATCTTTTTTCGTACCTTTGCAAAAGAAATCATAAAAAACACAATCCACCCCAAACCTCTGCCACAGATTGGCGCACCCTTGCTGTAACTTTGCAAAAAAAATGAAGAATATGATGGATAACGACAAAGGACAAACCTTGATAAGCAAGTACGTCTGGGTGATAGAAACCATCTATCGCGCAGGCAAGATTTCCTTCAGGGAGCTGAACAGGAAATGGTTTCGTGATGAAGACATCAGCCGAGGTGTGGAGATTCCCAAACGCACCTTCGACAACTGGCGATATGTCATCTGGGACATGTTCGGCCTCAACATCGTCAACGAGAACAAGGGCGAGTACTGCTACTACATTGAGAATGAGGAGGACATTTTCAAGAACGGGCTGCGCTCCTGGCTCTACAACACGTTTTGCGTGAGCAACGCATTGGCCAACAGCCAGAGCATCAAAGACCGCATCCTGCTGGAATACGTGCCGTCCGGTCAGGAACATCTGCAGACCATCATCGAGGCGATGAAGGAGAACAAGGTGCTCAACATCACCTACCACAGCTATTGGAAGGATGAGGAGAACAACTTTGA
>JAFXVS010000021.1 GCA_017534815.1 Bacteroidaceae bacterium
CTCGGGGCAGATTTACTTGTTGTTCCGCATGAGGGACGAACTGCTGAAACAGAATAAAGTGACAGGCGAGAAGTGATGTGCTTCCCGCCTGTTTTTATGATAGTTACCGATATGTGTCGAAAAGTTATGCCTTGCTGTTGAGTTCCGCCTCCACTCGGTTGGTGAGGTCGATGTAGTCCTGTACGGAGAGTTGTTCAGGGCGTTGGGTGAAGAGGGAATCGGCAAGCATGGGGGAGTCTTTACCGAGAATCTGCTTCATGCCGTTGCGCATCATCTTGCGTCGCATGGTGAAGACGGTCTTGACGATGCGTCGGAAGAGTTGCTCGTCACATCCTAAAGTCTGCTTGTTGTTACGGGTGAGACGGATGACGGCGCTCTTCACCTTGGGTGGAGGATTGAACACGTTCTCATGTACGGTAAAGAGATATTCCACATCGTACCAAGCCTGTATGAGCACACTCAGCACCCCATAGGTCTTGCCGCCAGGATTGGCTGCCATACGTTCTGCCACTTCCTTCTGAATCATGCCTGTGCAGCAGGGGATGAGGTCGCGGTTCTCCACCATCTTGAAAAAGATCTGCGAGGAGATGTTGTAGGGGTAGTTGCCCGTGAGGACAAAAGGTTTGCCGTCGAACACCTCCTGCAAGTCCATCTTCAGAAAATCCCCTTCGATGATATTGTCCCCCAGTTCGGGGAAATGCTCGTGCAGATAAGGGACGGAATCGAAGTCAATCTCGACCACTTTGAAGGGACGTTGCTTGGGGATGATATATTGGGTCAAGACACCCATGCCGGGACCCACTTCGAGGATGGGAATGTCTGGGCATGCGTCCACCGTATTTGCAATCCGTTGCGCTACACTGAGGTCGGTGAGGAAATGTTGACCCAGAAATTTCTTCGGTTTTATGCTGTCCATGAAAAAAAATGTCGTTGATGAATGTTGAATTATGAATAATTTCGTAACTTTGTGCTGCAAAAACGCTCAAGCTTGAAACGCTTCGCGCTGCAAAGTTACAACTTTTCTTGATGAACAGCAACAAAACACTCAAAAAGGCGATTAATATTGCCATACCATTTGTGTTAGGTGGCGGCATTCTGTGGTGGATGTATCGCGACACGGATTTTCATGCGATGGAGGAAACGCTTCTGCATGAGATGGATTGGGGCTGGATGCTCTTCTCGCTGGTGTTTGGTGTGACGGCGCAGATGTTTCGTGGCATCCGCTGGAAACAGACGCTGGAACCGATGGGTGAGCATCCTCGCATGATGGACTGCATCCATGCGGTGTTCATCTCCTATGCCTCCAGCCTGATTATCCCTCGAAGTGGGGAACTGAGCCGCTGTGGCATCTTGGCGCGATATGACGGGACATCGTTCCTGAAGGCGTTGGGTACAGTGGTGACGGAGCGTGTGATTGACTCGCTGCTCATCCTGTTCATCACGCTGGCGGTCATCCTGTCGCAGGTGCCTATCTTCAGTTCGTTCTTCAATCAGACGGGCACCAACATCGGCGATGTCCTCAGAGGATTCACCACGACGGGTTATATTGTGACAGCCATCTGTCTGGTCATCACGCTGGTGTTCCTTTGGCTGCTGATGAAGCGGTTCACGTTCATGGAGAAGATCAAGGACATGGTGAACAAGGTGAAGGAGGGCATCCTGTCGCTGAGGGGCGTGGAACACAAGGGACTCTTTGTGTTTTATACCTTGGCTATCTGGGTCAGCTACTTCCTCCATTACTGGATTACCTTCAAGTGCTTCGACTTCACGGAGAACCTCAGTTTCACAGTCGCCATCGTGAGCTTCATCGTGGGCAGCATCTCCGTGATTGTGCCTACTCCCAATGGGGCAGGACCTTGGCACTTTGCTGTGAAGACCATCCTCATCCTCTATGGATTGGCAGACACGGATGCCGTGACCTTCGTGCTGATTGTCCACACCATCCAGACTGCTTTGGTCCCTCTCTTGGGCATCTTCTCGCTGGTGGCGTTAGGAGTGAGAGGGAAGAGATGATAAAGACAACAGTTATTCATAAAAAAATAGAAGACGATGAATCCAATTGAAGAACTTTCCCCAAAAGGTGTGTGGAAAAATTTCTACGCACTCACTCAGATTCCACGTCCTTCGGGACATACGGAAAAGGTGGCACAGTTTCTGGTTGATTTTGCCAAGCAACATGGTGCTGAAGCGTATATCGATGAGGCTGGCAATGTGGTGGTGAAGAAGGGTGCCACGTCTGGGTATGAAGACCGTGCCACCACTGTGCTGCAGGCACACATGGACATGGTGCCCCAGAAGACCAAAGGCTGTCCCCACAATTTCGAGACAGACCCTTTGGATGTGTATATCGATGGTGAGTGGGTGACAGCTCGCGACACGACCTTAGGTGCTGATGACGGTATGGGTGTGGCTGCTGCAATGGCGATCATCGAGGATGACACATTGGAGCATGGTCCCATCGAGGTGCTGATCACCCGTGATGAGGAGACGGGCTTGGAAGGTGCCTTCGGCTTGAAAGCTGATGAACTGGAGGGTAAGTATCTGCTGAATCTCGACTCGGAGGAGGAGGGTGAAATCACCATTGGCTGTGCTGGTGGCGTGGACATTCTTTGCCACATGCAATATCAGGAGATGAATGTGGAACCAGAGGGTATGCTCTGTTATGACATCGTTCTCAAGGGACTTCTGGGTGGTCATTCAGGCCTTGAAATTCCATTGGGTCGTGCCAACGCCAACAAGTTGATGGCGCGTCTGCTCTTTGCGGTGGTCAACACGGGCACAGCTTGGCTCTGCAGTTGGCATGGAGGCAATATGCGCAATGCCATCCCTCGTGAGTGTGAGGCGAAAGTGCTCGTGCCCAAAGCCATGCAGGAGGAGTTCCTGGCGATGGTGGAGAAGTGCAGGCAGACCTTTGCTGAGGAATACAAGGACATCGAGACCAAGGGCTTCCTCTTGACTGCCACGCAGGTGGACGAGATACCTGCCAAGGCCATTCCCGAGGATATACAGGAGAATCTGATCAATGCTGTGCTGGCAGCACATGATGGTGTGTTGCGTTACACCCCATCCATGCCTGAACTGGTGGAGACCTCGTGCAACCTCGCCATCATCGACATTGCTGACGGCAAGGCAGAGATTATCACGCTGGCACGTTCGTCGCAGGACAGCATGAAGCAGTATCTCTGTAACCAATATATCGCCTGCTTCTCGATGGCAGGGATGGAAGTGAAGCTGGAAGGTGGCTACAGCGGTTGGCAACCCAATCCCAAGAGTCCGCTGGTGGAGATGATGTCCAGCATCTATGAGAAGATGTATGGCAAACGTCCTGTGGTGGGTGCCTGTCATGCAGGACTGGAGTGCGGTATCATCGGCGTGAACTACCCAGAGATGGATATGGCCAGTTATGGTCCCACATTGGTGAGTCCCCACACCCCCAACGAAGCCTGTCTCATCTCGAGCGTTGAGCGCTTCTACAACTTTACACTTGAAATATTAAAGAACATTCCAAAACGATAGACACTATGGCACTGAACAAAAACAAAGACTTGAAACTTTACTACAGCATCAGCGAGGTGGCTCAGATGTTCAACGTGACAGAGACCCTCCTGCGCTTTTGGGAAAAAGAATTCCCAACCATCAAGCCTCAGAAGGCTGGTCGAGGCATCCGTCAGTACACCAAGGCCGACATCGAGCAGGTGAGGCTCGTCTATCACCTGGTGAAGGAGCGTGGCATGACCTTGCAGGGCGCACGCGACACCATCAGACGTGACAAGAGCAAGACCGTGAACCGCAACATCGAAGTGATCGAAAAACTGAAAGACATCCGCTCCCAGTTGCAAACCATCGGCAAAGAACTGAACGGACTGGTGTAACTCATTAAAGTTCTCCATTGTATTTTCTGGTCGCATTCGCTCAAAATCGGCAGAAAATCTAAGTCAAAATCTTTTCCTCTTCCAGCATCTTGCGCTTTTTCTCTATCATTTCTCCAGTACGTTGACCATGAAAACCTCCGAGGGTGCCGTTACTGGCAATAACACGATGGCAAGGGACATCGGGGGCGAAGGGATTGCGCTTGAGGGCTTGTCCCACAGCTTGAGCACTTCGACAACCGATGCGACGTGCAAGTTCGCCGTAGGTGATGGTTTCGCCACGAGGCACACGGAGAAGCTCCAGATAGACGCGGCGTTGAAAGTTGGTGATGTGGGTGTCAACGAGTACTCTTTGACGAATCTGCGAGATGTCAGACGTTATCATAAGGGTTGATATTCAGCTTTGTATTGAGCGTTGATAATGTTTCGTACAAGAATAGTTCTATAAAATATTTTACAGATGAGAAAGAGGGTGTGTCGATTGACAAACCCTCCTCTTTGTATTACTATTTTGTATGTTCGATTATTCGTCGAGCGCTTTCAGTTTGGCCTTGACTTCTTCCTTGTCGGCCTTGAGCTTCTCCATCTTACGGTTCAGTTCCTCGATGAGGGAGTTGCCCTGCTTGGACTTGCTGCTGAGGGTGAGGAAGCCGAGGTTGTTCTCGTAGGTCTTGATCTCATTGCTGAGGATGTCGAGCTGACGAAGCAGGCGTGAACGGACATCATTGCCGTTGCCACCCTTGATGCTCTCCTTGAAGCGGTCGATGCGACGTTTGGCGGCATGTTCGTTGGCATAGCCGTAGAGACGATCCATCTGTTCGCGGAGGAGCTTGTAGAGTTTGTCTTTCTCCTTGAATGGCACATGACCAATCTGGTTCCACTCTTCCTGAGCTTCACGGAGTTTGGTGCGCAGGTCACCTTCGAACTCTTCAGGAACGATGGCTGCTAAGGTGTCGATGATGGCACGCTTCTTCTCCATGTTGCTCTGCTGTTCGCTGTGTACGTCCTTGTTGGCCTCCTTCTTGGCGGCGAAGAAAGCATCGCAGGCTGTGTTGAAGCGTTCCCAAATCTGGTCGCTGTATTTCTTGGGCACGCTGCCAATCTCCTTCCACTTCTTCTGAAGTTCGACGAGGGCATCAGTCGTGGCCTTCCAGTCTGTGCTGTCCTTCAGTGCCTCAGCCTGCTCGACCAGTTCGAGCTTGAGGGCGTAGTTCTGGTTGAGGGTGTCGCGTACACTCTGGAAATAGGTGTTCTTGCTGGTGAAGAAGTTGTCGCAAGCGGCACGGAAACGCTCGAAGATCTTGGTGTTCATCTTCTGGGGCGCATAACCGATGGTTCTCCACTCTGCCTGCAAGGCTGTCACCTTCTCTGAAAGGGCGTTCCAATCAGCAAAGGTCTTCAGTTCGTCGAGGTTGAAGCCTTCAATGGTTTCGCAGATGGCGGTCTTCTTGGCCAGATTCTCCTCCTCCTTCTGCTTGCGTGCCTCGAAGAACTCCTGATGACGCTTGTTGATGACGGTGGAGGCATCCTTGAAGCGGTTCCAAATCTCTTCACGCAGGTCGCTGGCTACAGGTCCCGTCTCACGGAAGTCCTGATGGAGTTGCTGCAATTTGCGGAAGGCGACAATGATGTCAGTCTCCTCTGTCAGTTTCTCGGCAGCCTCGCAGAGGGCAGTCTTGCGTTCCAGGTTCTTCTTGAAGTCATAGGCACGCAGTTCGTTGCTCAGTTTGAGGGTGTCGTAGAAGGCCTCGACAGCCTGCTGATAAGTTTTCCAAAGGGCAGTGGCCTTGTCGGCAGGCACTTCCTTGATGTCGTTCCACTGCTGCTGCAAGTCCTTGAAGTCATTGTAGCCGCGATTGATCTCGTCTGGATTCTCCGTGAGTGTCTTTATCTTGTCGATGATCTCGAGTTTCTTCTGATAGTTTGCCTCGCGTTCCTGTTCCAGTGCTGCAGCAGCTGCTGCACGTTTCTCACGGATGGCAGCCATCAATTCCTTGAAGGCAGTCTCTTCTGGGTCTGGCTCTGGAGCATACTCCTCGGCAGCACCTCCTTCTTCGATGAACTTCTTGTATGCGGCATCGGCTTCAGCGCGATGGATACGGTAGAAGTTGCTCTTGAGGCTGTCGAGTTCTTGGCGAGTGACCTCCTCGTCACTTTCTGAAATCTCCTTCAGTCGGTTCACGACTTCAGTCTCTGTCTCATAAGTAGCGATAGAAGTGGTAGAGGTTTCTGCCTGAGGCTCTTCGACAACTTCTTCAGCAACGGGTTCAGCAACTTCTTCGGCAACGGGTTCTGTTGCTTCTTCTGTTGTTGGCTCGGCAACGGTTGCAGATTCTTCGACAACTGCAACAGCTTCTGTTGCGGGTTCTACTGTAGGTTCAACTACAGGTTCCTCAGTGGGGTTCTGAATTTCAGTCATAGTTTTTTTTAATGTATTATATTAAGCATAATTGTATAGACATAGACGACTGCCGCTGGAATGGCGAGCAGAGAGCTATCAAAGCGATCGAGCATGCCTCCATGCCCAGGAAGGATATTGCCAGAGTCCTTGATGCCCAGACGGCGCTTGAGCAGCGACTCCACAAGGTCGCCCCATGTGCCGACAATGACGGTGAGTACAGCAAGTCCAGCCCACAGGAGACGGCTCGTCGTATCGGAGAGGGTCTCAGCGAATGGGATGAAACTGGCAATGACTTGTGATGCAGCAATGGCTGTGAGGCCTCCACCGATGCTGCCCTCCCATGATTTATGGGGAGAGATGCGTGGGAAGAGGTGGTGTTTGCCCAGCCACGAACCGAAAAGGTAGGCGCCTGTGTCGCTTGCCCACAGGAAGATGAACAGGGACAGGGCGTACCAGAAATAGTAGGACACTCCAGCGGGAGTGCTGATGAAACAAAGCGTGTTCAGCGAAGCAAATGGCAGAGCGATGTACAGCTGCGCCATAAAGGTCATGCCCCAATTCTGGATGTTCTCAGGGCGGTCGAAGTAAATCTCAGACACCAGCAGGTAGAGCATGGAAATGAGGTAGGGGATGAACACCTCTGCCCCCATGATGTTGGTGTTGAATGCCCACACGGCAACAAAGAGATAGGCTGCTGCCACTGTGGTGATGAAACGGTTGACATGCAGGTGCATGTGCCGATTGACAATCGTAGTGAATTCCCACACCGTCAATGCTGTGATGACGGTGAAGAGAATCAGCAGAGAGTAGGGGTTGAACACGATTCCGCCCACAAGGACGATGACGAATAGTGCACCCGTGATGGCACGTATAATGAGATTCTTCACGCTTCTTTAGGTTTGTCTGTTTCTGATTGTTCTGAGGGTGGAGCATCTTGTCCAGCCTCTTTGGCTTTCTCAGCCTTCTCGATGACCGCCTGAACGATTTTCTGACGGATGAACTCCTCATTTTCCTTCTTATGGTCAGTCGAGTTGGCGGGTTGTTCCTCTTCTGTCTTTTCCTCTTCGGCATTGGCAGCCAGAATCTCGTCTGTGCGAGATGTCCAAGGACGCTTGCCAAAGATTTCTTCGAGGTCTTCGGCAAAGATGACTTCCTTCTCGATGAGTCGCTGTGCTAACTGCGCATGACCCTCCTTGTGCTCCAACAAGACCTTCTTGGCACGCTCGTACTCACCAGCGATGAGGCTGCGCACTTCTTCGTCGATGGTCTCGGCAGTCTTGTCGCTGTAAGGCTTGTTGAACTGATATTCCTGATTGTCGTAGTAGCAGAGGTTGGGCAGTTTGTCACCCATACCTGCGTAGGCAATCATCCCGTAAGCACGTTTGGTCACCTTCTCCAAGTCGTTCATGGCTCCTGTAGAGATGCGTCCTGTGAAGAGTTCTTCAGCGGCACGACCTCCCAAAGTGGCGCAAATCTCGTCGAGAATCTCCTCCTTGGTGGAAATCTGACGTTCTTCTGGCATGTACCAGGCAGCACCCAGCGCTTGACCACGTGGCACGATGGTGACTTTCACCAATGGGTTGGCGTATTCGAGGAACCAAGAGATAGTGGCATGACCTGCTTCGTGCAGGGCAATGGTGCGCTTCTCTTGTGCTGTGAGCAGTTTGGTCTTCTTCTCCAGACCTCCAATGATGCGATCCACAGCATCGAGGAAACACTGCTTGTCCACCCATTCCTTGTTGTTGCGGGCAGCGATGAGGGCTGCTTCGTTGCAGACGTTAGCAATGTCAGCACCAGAGAAACCTGGGGTTTGTCGTGCCAACTGCGACACATCCACTGTCTCGTCTATCTTGAGGGGCTTCAGATGCACCATGAAGATTTCCTTGCGTTCGTTCAGGTCGGGCAAATCCACGTGAATCTGACGGTCGAAACGTCCTGCACGGAGTAGGGCACCATCCAAGATGTCAGCACGGTTGGTGGCTGCCATGATGATGATACCGCTGTTGGTGCCAAAGCCGTCCATCTCTGTGAGCAATTGATTCAGCGTGCTTTCGCGTTCATCGTTACCACCCATAGCGGCAGTCTTGCTGCGGGCACGACCAATGGCATCAATCTCATCGATGAAGATGATGCAGGGGGCTTTGGCTTTGGCCTGCTGGAAGAGGTCACGCACACGGCTGGCACCTACACCCACGAACATTTCCACAAACTCAGAACCTGAGAGTGAGAAGAACGGTACGCCTGCTTCACCTGCCACAGCTTTGGCCAGCAGCGTCTTACCCGTTCCAGGAGGACCTACCAAGAGGGCTCCCTTTGGAATCTTACCACCTAAGTTTGTATATTTCTCTGGGGTTTTCAGGAAATCCACAATCTCCTGCACTTCCTGCTTGGCTCCAGCTTGTCCAGCCACATCCTTGAAGGTGATCTGGGGCGAGTTCTTATCGTCTTTCTCAAAGAGTTGTGCCTTCGACTTGCCTACGGAGAAGATGCTGCCAGCACCACCCATGAAGCCGCCACCTCCCATGCCTCGCATGATGAATATCCAAATGAGGATGATGATGACGAGGGGTGCGAAGTTCCACAACAGGTTGCTGATGAAGTCGTTGTCACGCTCATAAGTGACCTTCCCCTTGAAGTTGCCCTCTTTGTTCTGCTCATCGAGATAACTCTCCAAGTTGTCGATGGAGCCAAATTCCACCTTGATGCGGGCAGGCTTCTTGCTCTTATTGACAGCTCCATACACCTGCTTCTCGTGCTTGGCATCGATGGCGAGGGTGAGGGTGTTGTTGTCCTTGTTGATGGTCACATCAGCCACATATCCCTTGGTCACAAACTCCTTGAAGGTCGTGTAATCGACGCTGCGTGAGGCAGAGGTGTCGTGACGGGTGAAGATCATGAATGCCAGTCCTGCAATCAGCAGGATGTAAAGCCACGTGAAGTTGAAACGCGGCTTTTGCATTCTGTTGTTTCCGTTGTTGTTATTGTTATTCTTTTTTGTATCCATTTCTGCTTAGTCAATGTCTGGAATGTCTGTGATTTCAGCGTCTTCCCAAAGGTTGTCCACATCGTAGAACTCGCGTGCGTCTGGTACGAAGATGTGTACCACCACATCGATGTAGTCGATGGCCACCCAGAGATTGTTTCTGGTTCCGTCCAAAGCTGATGGACGTACATTCAGTTCTTTGCGTGTAAAATCGCGCACTGATTCTGTGATGGCGGCCACCTGACTGGGCGAGTTGCCTTCGCCGATGACCAGATATTTGGTGATGGTGTCGTCAATGCCTTCGAGGTTGACCACACGAATTTTCCTTCCCTTCTTCTCTTGAATGCCTGCGATGCAGGACTTTACCAACTTTTCGGTTTCTGTCATTTATATATTATATGTGTTTAATTTTCCTCCAACTCTTTCTTCTTCTTCTCCTCAATCATCTGGAAGTCCTTGGGGCGCAGCACGAAATTACTGCCCAAGTATTTCTCCTTGACGATGACGTTGCTGGCCAACTCTGGGGGCGTGCCCTTGAAGAGAATGCGACCTTCAAAAAGCAGATAGGCACGATCTGTGATGCAGAGTGTCTCCTGCACGTTGTGGTCTGTGATGAGGATGCCGATGTTCCTGTCCTTCAACTTCCAAACCACATATTGAATATCTTCCACTGCGATAGGGTCCACACCAGCAAAGGGCTCGTCGAGCATGATGAACTTGGGGTCGATGGCCAGACAACGTGCAATCTCACAGCGTCGTCTCTCACCACCTGAGAGCTGATTACCCTTGTTCTTCCTCACTTTCTGCAGGTTGAACTCATCCAGCAGACGTTCCAGATGCTCCCGCTGCTCATCCACTGATTTGTATTTCATCTCCAGCACCGTCATGATGTTGTCCTCCACACTCATGGTGCGAAACACACTGGCTTCCTGTGCCAGATAACCTACACCCTTCTTTGCACGAGTCGAGACAGGGTCTTTGGTGATTTCCTCGTCATTGATGAATACCTGACCGCTGTTAGGAACCACCAATCCCGTTGTCATGTAGAACGAGGTTGTCTTTCCTGCTCCGTTTGGTCCCAGCAACCCGACAATCTCACCTTGGCGCACACTGATAGACACGTTATTGGCCACAGTACGCTTGCCGTACGTCTTGACCAGATTACGGGTATAGAGTGTGTTCCGTTCTGCGGAAAACTCGGGTATGTTTTCATCACCAGCGTTAGTGCTTATGGATGGTATTTTTTGCTCCATATCAATTCAAATGAGTTACAAAATTACGAATTGTTTGTCGATTACCCACTTTCTAAATTAAAAAACTATGTTAAAAGCCGTTCTTTTTGAACAAAAATGACTAATTTTGCCCAGAATTTGCTGTTTATAACTCATTAAAATTGCAATAGACGTGCTTTCAATAAAGAGTGGAATGACTCATTTGGGCAGGTATGTACTGCTGATGGGTCGCGTGCTTTCACAGCCGGACAGGTGGAGAATGTTCTTGAAACAGTATGTGACGGAGATGTATCAGTTGGGATATAACTCAATCGGCATCGTGCTCATCATTTCCTTCTTCATCGGCGCTGTGATCTGTCTTCAAATCAAACTGAACATTCAGAGCCCCTGGATGCCTCGAATGGTGGTGGGCTATACCACCCGTGAGATCATGTTGCTGGAGTTCTCTTCCAGTATCATGTGTCTGATTCTGGCAGGTAAGGTGGGATCTAATATAGCTTCAGAAATTGGTACAATGAGAATAACTCAACAAATTGATGCTCTTGATATTATGGGTGTCAATTCTGCTAATTATCTCATTCTGCCGAAGATTGTTGGACTGATGACCATCATGCCTATTTTGGTCACCTTGAGTGTGGCGGCAGGCATCATGGGCGCCTATGCCACATCGTTGATGGGAACGACCACTGTGCCTGAATTGGATGAGGGTTTCCGCTATCAGTTCAACCAGTGGTTCTTCTGGTGTGGTATGATCAAAGCGGTGGTCTATGGCTTCATCATCACCAGCGTCTCTGCCTACAAGGGCTACACCGTTGAAGGTGGTAGTGTGGAGGTGGGTAAGTCGAGTACCGATGCTGTGGTCACCAGCAGCATTCTGATCCTATTCTCTGATATTTTCCTGACAAATATGCTGACATGATTAAAGTAGAACATTTATACAAGAGTTTTGAGGACAAGGAAGTGCTCAAGGACATCAACGCCACGTTTCGTGATGGGGAGGTCAACCTCATCATCGGCCAGAGTGGTAGTGGCAAGACGGTGCTGATGAAGAATATCGTGGGACTGCTCACGCCAACGAAGGGCAGCATCTACTATGACGAGCGTGATTTTGTGTCGCTGACGAAGAAGGAAAAAATCCTCTTACGACGTGAGATGGGCATGATATTCCAGAGTGCCGCCTTGTTCGATTCTATGTCGGTGCTCGACAACGTGATGTTTCCCCTGAATATGTTCTCTTACGATGCGTACGAAGACCGCAAACGTCGGGCACTCGACTGTCTGGCACGTGTCAACCTGCAAGGTGCTGAGAACAAATTCCCTGGCGAGATTTCAGGTGGTATGCAGAAACGTGTGGCGATTGCACGCGCCATCGTGCTCCAACCCAAATACCTCTTCTGCGACGAACCCAACTCAGGTCTTGACCCCAAGACGAGCATTGTGATTGACGAACTCATCGCTGGCATCACTCACGAGGACAAGATCACCACCATCGTCAACACGCACGACATGAACTCTGTGATGGGCATTGGCGAAAACATCACCTTCATCTGCGAGGGTAGGGCTGAGTGGCAGGGCAACAACAAAGAGATTATGGATGCCACCAACAAGAAACTGGAAGATTTCATCTTTGCCAGCGACATCCTGCGTCAGGCAAAGGAACTGCATGACCAACAGAAGGGGAGATGATTGTTTGTATAGCAGAGAAACCAAGTGTGGCACGAGACATTGCCAATGTGTTGGGTGCCAGAGAAACCAAACAAGGATATATCGAGGGAAACGGTTATCAGGTCACATGGACGTTCGGACACCTATGCGAACTCAAAGAACCTGATGAGTACAATCCCCGTTGGAAGCGTTGGGACTTATGGGATCTCCCCATGATACCCCAGCGTTATGGCATCCGTCTGAAGAATGACGATGGGGTGCAGCGTCAGTTCGCCACCATCGAGAAACTGATGCAGGCTGCGGATTGCATCATCAACTGTGGCGATGCTGGACAGGAGGGTGAACTCATCCAGCGCTGGGTCATGCAGAAGGCTGGAGCAAAATGTCCTGTCAAACGACTTTGGATTTCTTCGCTGACAGAGGAAGCCATTCGTGAGGGCTTCAACAACCTGAAAGACCAAATCGAATACCAGTCGCTCTATGAGGCGGGGCTTTGCAGAGCCATCGGCGACTGGACTTTGGGCATGAACGCCACACGCCTCTACACCCTCAAATATGGACAGCAGAAACAGGTGCTCTCCATCGGTCGTGTACAGACTCCCACCTTGGCGTTGATTGTACGTCGCCAACAGGAAATCGAAAGTTTCGTGCCCAAGCAAAGTTGGGTGCTTTCGACCCTCTATCGCGACACTAAATTTACGGCTGTCGCACATGATGAAGAAGCGGAAGCAGAGGATGCAGCAGAGGTAAAAGCAGCTGCTGAGCAAGGTAGAACTATTAAAAGTAAGGGTTCGATATTCAGACAAATAGAGTTTTTGACTAAAGAAGAAGGTGAGGCGGTGCTGCATGCCATAGAAGGTCAGCCTTTCAAGGTGACAGACATCCAAAAGAAGAAGGGAACGGAAGCCCCTCCTCGCCTCTACGACCTGACCTCTTTACAGGTGGATTGCAATAAGAAGTTTGGTTATTCAGCCGAACAGACCCTGCAACTCATCCAGAGTCTTTATGAGAAGAAATTCACCACTTATCCACGTGTGGACACCACCTTCCTTAGTGATGATATTTACGCCAAATGTCCCCAGACGCTTCGAGGACTGAAGGGCTATGAGCAGTTCACGCAACCGCTCGAAGGAAAGCCCCTTCCCAAGTCCAAGAAAGTCTTCGATTCCTCTAAGGTGACTGACCACCACGCCATCATCCCTACAGGTGTGCCTGCTATCAGCCTTACAGATATGGAACGTCGTGTCTATGACCTTGTCGCTCGTGCCTTCATCGCTGTCTTCTATCCTGACTGCAAGTTCGAGACCACTACCGTATATGGCGAGGTGAAGCCACAAGAGGGTGATGTGGTGCTTTTTCGTACCAGTGGTAGAACCATCTTGGATGAGGGTTGGAAAGTCATTTACAAGAAGACTGTATCGGACAGCGTGGATGATGAAGAGAATGCTAATGCCGATGATGACCGTTCCTTGCCCCTCTTCACCAAAGGCGAGAGTGGGCCACACATTCCTTCGCTCACAGAAAAGTGGACGCAGTCGCCCAAGCCCTATACAGAGGCTACTTTGCTTCGTGCGATGGAGACAGCAGGTAAGTTTGTTGACAACGAGGAACTGCGTGATGCGATGAAGGAGAACGGCATAGGTCGTCCTTCCACTCGTGCTGCCATCATCGAGACTCTCTTCAAGCGCCGTTATATCCGCAAGGAGCGCAAAAGTCTGGTTGCCACGCCTACAGGTGTGGAACTCATTGGCATCATCCACGAAGAACTCCTCAAGAGTGCTGAACTCACAGGCATCTGGGAAAAGAAACTGCGTGAGATCGAGAAGAAGCAATATGATGCCCAAACCTTTATTGCTGAACTCAAGCAGATGGTCACAGACATCATCAATCAAGTGCGCAGCGACCATTCCAACCGTCAGGTAAGTGTAACGACTGAGGAAGACCTCAAGAAAAAGAAGGTCAATAGGCAACCTTCAGCGGATAACGGGCAGAAGGTGGCAGGGAATGTTCCTGCTGGTTTCCAGCCACAAAAGAAAGCGCCAGCACGGAAGACCCCAAAGAAAACAACGGAAGAGGTCAAGGCTGCCCACAATCCAGATGAGATCATTGGCATGCCTTGTCCCCTTTGTAAAGAAGGTCATATCATCAAAGGTAAAGCTGCTTATGGCTGTTCCCGTTGGAAGGAAGGTTGCACTTACCGGCTTCCCTTTGACCAAGCTTAACGTCCTTTTTAATTTCCAGGCGAAGTGTGAAATGAAAGCGGCACCACCACCTTCATTACCACATTTCTTCCCATATTGTACACGCCCATTCGGCCTGTCGCCTCATTGATGTCCGTATATTTGAGTCGGCTCAAGTGACTCTGATAGGCTCTGTTCAGGAGGTTTTCAGCAGTCACATACAATTCAGCCACCTTCTTCTTGCGTATCATCAGGTCTGTGCCTGTTGAGATATTCAGGAGTGTGTAACTGGGTGTGGAAGTCTCCGTCTGTTCTGCCTTGTAATAGTGGTTTTGACGCAGATGGCAGGTCAAACCCAAAGCCACGTAGGCGTTATTGAACAACTTTCCATGATGCGTAATCTCATATTTCACCTCTGACGTCCAGCGAGGTGCTGGCGTGAAAGGCAGATAGCGTGTATCCTCTGGCTGGTTCAGTTGGCGGGCGTCCACATAGGAGAACGTGTTGCCTACGTGCAGACGGTGAATTGGGTGTACATCCACGCCTGCCTCGAAGCCTAACAGACGGGCGTCCCCTTGCGTGTATTCATAAGTGTTGTAGCCCTCTTCCATTACCTCATCAATGCGTTTCGTGAAGATGTAGTTGCTGATTCTGTTGGCAAAGAGCGCCACCTGTGCAGACACATAGCGAGAGGTGAAATCTACGCCCAAGTCCGCTTGCCAACTATACTCGGATTTCAGGTTGGCATTGCCCAATTCATAGCGCACAGTGCCTTCATGCACACCGTCAGCTCCCAATTCGCTCATGTTGGGCGCACGGAAACCACGTGCCACATTCAGGCGTACGTCAAGATGCTCATTCGCGTTCCACACAGCACCCATGCTGCCTGTCACACCATCAAAATTCTTGGTCTGGTCATACTTCAGATGACGTCTGTCGTAGCGGATACCTCCGTTCAGCGTCCAACGTTCCCATTCCTTGCTCACAGTGGCATAACCGCCCCAGTCGAACAGCCGATATTCAGGAATCAGCGCCTCCTCGCCTAAGTTCTGTGACTTCTGCCACATGCCGTTCACGCCAGCAGCCACCTTCCAACCGTCAAACTCTTGTGTCAGGTACCTCACGTCGTAGGTCACAGTGTGCAGCTTGAAGAACACTTCATAATCATCCATCGACTCTTCAAACTCCTGACGCCTGTTCTGCTGATAACCCACAATCACCTTCATATAGCCTTTGGGCAGATTGACAGCATTGTCCCACACCGCTTTATAGTGCTTCACCTGCTGGAAGGGCAGCGTCTTGGAGTAAGTTCTGTGATGGTCAGTTGTCCATACCAATGCTCCTGTCTCCTCATCACGCTCACCCTCTATGATGCTGGGTGTCAGATGGTAGCACGTCCATATCAGGTGCGAGTGTCCCCATTGTTTGTCCAGTCCCAGCATCAGTCTGCCAGCCCTTTCCTTGAATTGCGAACCAGCCACATATCCGTCATACTTATTCTTATAGGCATGCGCCATCTTGTCCGAAAATCGTGCGTCCCACACAAAACCCCGATGATTGCCAGCTGCATTCAGTGAGTAGGCAAACAGTCCGTTGTTCGTCTGGTATTCTGTGCTTGCATTCATCCTCATCTCGCCATCCAAGGGTGAGGGTGCATCATGCAAAATCAGCACGCCTGCCATCGCATCTGAACCATACATCAGCGAGGCAGGGCCTTTCAGTATCTCCACAGAACCGACGCTTTGACCGTCCACCTCAACACCATGTTCATCGCCCCATTGCTGTCCCTCCTGGCGCACACCCTCGTTCATCACAATGATACGGTTATAGCCCAAACCTCGGATAATGGGTTTTGAGATGCCTCCACCTGTTGTCACCTGTGACATGCCTGGCTGCTTCGCCACAGCATCAATCACATTCGTCGAGGTTGTCTGCCTCAGTTCCTTGCCTGTCACCACAGAGATGGGTGCCGTTGAGTGCTTTAGCTTTGTGTTGCCCGTCACACCAGTCACCATCACCTCGTTCAACTCCAAATGGCGGTAGAACATATCTGTGCTGTCCTCCGCCTGCTTGCCATCGTTCATCATACGATGGTTTTGTGCTGTCATCGTTATGGTGGAGCACAACAATGACAGCATCACATATCTTGTCTTCATTTGAATTCTTATAATAAGATTTGTTTGCGTTGTTTTTAATTCTCTCCTGTGAAAATTAGAGTACAGGAGGAGCACGCCCGAAGACAATACCCTTCACGCCGGCAACAACACCTTGTTCTGTTCGACATTGAGGGGCTACATGGATGAACTTTTTTGTGGTAAAAACCAGTACAGGCACCAGCAAGAAGGGCAGTGTGAGGAACTGGCACAACGCGCAGTCAAATGTACAGAACGTCTGACTACCGATGTGTCCAGCATGTGGCAAGTGATGTACACACTCCTTGCAATAGTCACCCTCATGAGGTGCCTCTGGATGCACATGAAAGGACGCCAGCAAGAGCATTGGCAAGAATACCGCCAACAGCACCAAAGAAGCATAATATCGTCTTGCCGTCTCTTTCATGGGTGCAATAAAATGGTAGAATGAGGCCTATTAGTTGGCGGCCTCAAACTCTTTCAGGAAACGGACATCGTTCTCGGAGAAGAGTCGGAGGTCTTTCACCTGATACTTGAGATTGGCGATGCGCTCGATACCCATGCCAAACGCATAACCCTTGTACTTAGTGGAGTCGATGCCGTTAGCTTCGAGCACGTTGGGGTGAACCATACCACACCCGAGAATTTCGAGCCAGCCAGAGCCTTTGCACATGCTGCAGCCCTTGCCCTTGCAGAGGGTGCAACTTACGTCCATCTCGGCACTGGGTTCCGTGAAGGGGAAATAGGATGGGCGAAGACGAATTTGGGTGTCTTCACCAAACATCTCTTTGGCAAAGAGGAGGAGCACCTGCTTGAGGTCTGTGAAGCTGACCTTCTCATCGACATAGAGTCCTTCGACCTGATGGAAGAAGCAGTGGGCACGGGCAGAGATGGCTTCGTTACGATAGACACGGCCAGGGCAGAGCACACGGATGGGTGGCTGCTGCTTCTCCATCACTCGAGCCTGTACAGAGCTGGTGTGAGTGCGCAAGATGATGTCAGGGTGTGCCTCGACGAAGAAGGTGTCCTGCATGTCGCGTGCTGGATGGTCATCGGCAAAGTTCATGGAGGAGAACACGTGCCAGTCGTCTTCCACCTCTGGTCCTTCAGCCAATGAGAAGCCGAGGCGTGAGAAGATGTCGATGATTTCATTCTTCACAAGGGTGAGCGGATGGCGTGTGCCAAGACCAATGGGGTAGGCGGTACGGGTGATGTCAAGGTGGTTGACCTCTGTCTCCTGTACGGCAAAGTTGTCGCGAAGCGCATTGATTTTCTCCTGCGCTTTGTCTTTCAGTTCATTGATCTTGATACCAATTTCCTTCTTCTGCTCAGCAGGCACATTGCGGAAGTCTGCCATCAATGCAGGAATGACGCCTTTCTTGCTCAGGTATTTGATACGAAGTTGTTCTATCTCTTCGGCAGAATTAGCGGTGAGACCTTCAACTTCTTGGAGTAAACTTTGAATCTTTTCTAACATATTTGATGTCGTTTTGTGAAAAATCGCTGCAAAGTTAGTGATTTTTAATGAGGAATGCGTTAACTTTGCAAAGTTTTTATGAAAAAAGCATGAGAAAAGGTTTAGTTATAGCAGGAGCAACGTTGATTCTTCTTGGTTCGTGCAGGGATAAGAAGATGACGAACGCTTTTGATGATGAGGATGACTTGGAGGAGGATTCCATCGAAGCATTTGTTGGCGACACACTTCATCTCTTTGAGGAGGAAGCGCTCCCTGATGCTGTGGATGAATTGTTTGATGACTTTTTTTATAATTTTCTTGATGACGACCGTTTTCAGGGACAGCGCATCGCCTACCCGTTGCCTTGCAAGGAGGGTGGGGAGGCTGAGAAACTGACGAAGGATGATTGGCATCGGTTTGACCACTTCAATGATCAGGAGGTGCTTTCTGTGCTTTATGAACGTGAACAGGATTATGCGTTGTCGAAGGACACGTCGATGCAGCATGTGGGTGTGGAATGGATTCAACTGAAAAATGATGAGGTGGAAAGGTTCCTGTTCAACCGTGTGGAAGGCAAGTGGATGCTGACTGAAATAGAAAAGAAGAGACGTTCAGATATGCCGAATGGGGAGTTTCTGGATTTCTATGCTCATTTTGTGGCAGATACGGTGTTCCAGCGTCATTCTTTGGCTGAGAACGTGAAGGTGATTCTGACTTCTGATGATGGAGAGGAAGAGCCGGAGGAGGAACTGCTGAATGCGGACGAGTGGTTTGAGATGAGGAATAGTCTGCCGCTTCCGACAGAGGAGATTGTCAATGTGGACTACGGACAAGCTTGCATCAGCCAGAATCGCAAGACACTCTTGTTGCAGGGCGTGAGCAATGGGATGCAGATCAAGTTCAAATTTACGAAGGATGGTGAAGACTGGAAACTGATGGAGATTGAGTATTAGTTTAGAGAATGATGAGAGAATATAACGATTATAGTTTGTTGAGCCACAATACGTTTGGAATGGATGTGAAAACTAAACGTTTTGTGGAATATGACAGCGAGGAAGAACTTCAGGCATTGATCCCAACGCTGAGTGGGGAAGTGCTTCACATCGGTGGAGGCAGCAATCTGCTCTTCAAGGGAGACTTTGACGGCACGGTTCTGCATAGTGCCATTCGTGGTATTGAGGAGCTATCATCTTTTGCTTCTAACCCCTTCATGAATGAGGATGAAGTGCTGGTGCGTGTGGGTGCTGGTGAAGTGTGGGATGAATTCGTGGCATGGGCTGTGGAACGTGGTTATGGTGGTGTGGAAAACTTGTCGCTCATTCCTGGTGAGGTGGGTGCAAGTGCCGTGCAGAATATTGGCGCATACGGCGTGGAGGTGAAGGATGTATTGGTGAGAGCGGAAGCCATCGACCTGCAGCGTGGTGAGAAACGTGTGTTTGAGAATGCCGAGTGTGCGTATGCCTATCGTCAGAGCATCTTCAAGAACGCGTTGAAAGGCAGATATGCCATCACTTATGTCACCTATCGTTTGCAGAAACATCCTCAGTTGAAATTAGAATATGGCAACATCAAGGCCATGCTGAGCCACAAAGCGCAACCCTCTATCAGCGACGTGCGTCAAGCCATCATAGACACTCGTAACGCCAAACTGCCCGACCCTAAGGTGCAGGGCAACGCAGGCAGTTTCTTCATGAATCCTGTGGTGAGCAGGGAGAAGTTCCTGTCCATCCAGAAGGACTATCCCCAGATGCCTTTCTACGATGTGGAGGGTGGGGTGAAGATTCCTGCCGGCTGGATGATAGAGCAATGCGGATGGAAGGGCAAGTCGCTCGGACGTGCTGCTGTACACGACAAACAAGCGTTGGTGCTGGTCAACTTAGGGGGCGCCACCTCTGACGAAATACTCACGCTCTGCAACACCATCTGCAAGGATGTGCAGGAGAAGTTTGGCATCGACATTCACCCAGAAGTGAACTTTATATGAAAATCACGATACTTGGCAGCGGAACCTCCTGTGGTGTGCCTCAGATAGGCTGCACCTGCGAGGTGTGTACATCGACCGACCCCAAAGACAAACGTCTGCGCTGTTCGAGCCTCTTGGAGGTGAGGGGCAAGCGCATCCTCTTCGATTGCAGTCCAGACTTTCGTCAGCAGATGTTGGGACTCGACTTCAAACAGCTCGATGCTGTGCTGATCACCCATGAGCATTATGACCACGTGGGCGGACTTGACGACCTGCGTCCATACAGCATCTTTGGCGATGTGAATGTCTATGCGGAGAAGTTCTGTGCCGACCATCTGATGGAACGCATCCCATACTGCTTCACACCTTTGGATAAGCGCTATCCGGGCGTGCCGACCCTCAACCTGATAGAGATGGAACCGCATGTGCCCATTGTTGTGGGCGATGTGGAAATCCTGCCCATCCGTGTGATGCATGGAAAATTGCCCATCGTGGGGTTCCGCATCGAGAACTTCGCCT
This sequence comes from Bacteroidaceae bacterium, assembly GCA_017534815.1. Classification (GTDB taxonomy): domain Bacteria; phylum Bacteroidota; class Bacteroidia; order Bacteroidales; family Bacteroidaceae; genus Minthosoma. The sequence goes on from JAFXVS010000021.1 coordinate 20,401, forward strand.
ACATCACAGACATGAAGACCATTCCTGGCTCTGAGCTGCCCCTGCTCCAAGGTGTGGACTATATGATTGTCAATGGTCTGCGTCACAAGGAGCATCCCAGCCATCAGAGCATGGAGGATGCCATCGCCTTTGCTCGACAAGTAGGGGTAAAGGAGGCTTGGCTTATTCACATGAGTCATCACATCAAACCCCATGCAGAAGAAGAGAAAACCCTCCCTGTCGGCATTCACTTGGCTTACGATGGGGAAGTGATAGCATTCTAATCATCATCTTATTCAGACTTTCAAGGATTGCAATAAAAGGGGAGGTCGCTGAGTGCAACCTTCCCCAAAAACGTACCGTTGGCTCTGCCGTCATCGCTTGCGCTTTCGTAACAATGTGAAGAAAGAACGTACTTTCGTTCGACAATAAAAGTGAAAAATATGCTTTTTCCCTTTGTATTGTCCTCACTTAATCGTACCTTTGCACCCGCATTTGGTTCCCCCCCCACATCTGATTTGGGCGGTGTGGCGACGGGGCTAAGATGGGAATGGGGTGTGAATCCCCGACATTACCCGATGCTGTGAGTCCTTTTTCAACAGGCTGCCAACAGTGTCACTGGAGTCAAGGAAGGGTCTGACGGACGTGACCTTGAAATCTCTGGGAAGACCGGACAGCGTGGAGGACGAGTCAGAAGACCTGCCATTTGCCAGCGGAACGCGTGTCTGCGGGACTACGGACATCGACGGAAACATACTACATATTTTATTTTATATCAGTTTAAGTGTTGTAAATGCCGGAGAGCCCCGGCAGTGATGCCCGGGCACTCCTTTGGTGACTATTCTTAATTATTCAAGTATATGTCAATTTTTAACAACAAACTGTTCCACCTGCATTTGTTCAGCAGGTTGGAACCGCAGAGAGGTGGAAAGTTCGGCAACAAGTTGTCGAAGAGGTTTAACAACAAGTCGTTCATCGCGTCGCTCATTTCGGTCATCGCCATGGTGGTGGTGGCTTGTCTGCCGACGGAGTGTTTCGGCATTGAGGGTCTGACGGTGGTGCAGCAGCGCATCATCGCGCTCTTCGTGTTCGCCACGCTGATGTGGCTGACGGAGGCGATCCCAGCCTGGGCAACGTCGGTGTGCCTCATCTGCATGCTCCTGTTCGCCACGTCGGACAGTGCGCTGAGTTTCTATTCGTCGGGTCTGGAGAAGACGGACATGCTGAGCTACAAGGTGCTCATGGCGACGTTTGCCGACCCGATCATCATCCTGTTCCTGGGTGGTTTCGTGCTGGCTATCGCAACGACGAAGAGTGGTCTGGACGTGGTCATGGCGCGCTATCTGCTGAAGCCTTTCGGCAAGCGGAGTGAGGTGGTGCTCCTGGGTTTCATCCTCATCACGGGGCTGTTCTCGATGTTCATCAGCAACACGGCGACGGCGGCGATGATGCTGACGTTTCTGGCTCCTGTGTTCAAGGCGCTGCCTGCTGACGGCAAGGGTCGTGTGGCGCTGACGCTGGCCATTCCGCTGGGTGCCAACATCGGTGGTATCGGCACACCCATCGGCACGCCTCCGAACATGATTGCGCTGAAATATCTGAACGACCCTGAGGGCATGAACCTGAACATCGGCTTCGGCGAGTGGATGATGTACATGGTGCCCATGACGCTCATCCTGCTCGTCTTCGGCTGGTGGCTCTTGTTGCGCCTGTTCCCCTTCAAGCAGAAGACGATCGAACTGAACATCGAGGGCAACATCCAGCACAACTGGCGCACGACGGTGGTGATCGTGACTTTCATCGTGACGATTCTCTTCTGGTTGCTCGACAAGGTGACGGGTGTGAATGCCAATACGGTGGCGATGATTCCTATCGCTGTGTTTGCCGCCACGGGTGTCATCACGGCAAAGGACTTGCAGGGTGTGAACTGGAGCGTGCTCTGGATGGTGGCCGGCGGTTTCGCATTAGGTGTGGCGCTGAACGAGTCGGGCTTGGCAGAGAATGCCATCCAAAGCATTCCGTTCAATGAGTGGTCGCCGCTTGTGATTCTCATCATCGCCATGTTGGTGTGCTACGCCATGTCGAACTTCATCAGCAACACGGCCACGACGGCGCTGTTGGTTCCTGTGCTCGCTGTGGTGTGCAAGGGTATGGGCGACCGCCTCGAAAGCATCGGCGGTGTGACCACCATGCTTATCGCCATCGCCATCACGGCATCCGTGTCGATGTGTCTGCCTATCAGTACGCCTCCTAACGCCATCGCCCACTCGACGGGTCTGGTGAAGCAGAACGAGATGCTGAAGGTGGGTATCGTCATCGGCGTGGTCGGCATGGTGCTAGGATATTTCACGCTTCGTTTAATGTAAAAGGAAAATATGATCAGAAAGATATTAGTAGCAAATCGTGGGGAGATAGCCATCAGGGTGATGCGCAGCTGCTACGAGATGGGCATCCGTTCGGTGGCTGTGTATAGCACCGCCGACCGCCTCTCGCGCCATGTGCTCTTTGCCAACGAGGCGGAGTGCATCGGTGGGGCAGCGAGCAGCGACAGCTATCTGAACATCGACCACATCATCGAGGCGGCTCGCAAGCACAAGGTGGATGCCATCCATCCGGGCTACGGCTTCCTCTCGGAGAATGCGGAGTTTGCCCGCCGCTGCGAACAGGAGGGCTTCATCTTCATCGGTCCCCGTCCAGAGACGATGGAGGAGATGGGCGACAAGATCAGCGCACGTCGGAAGATGATTGAGGCTGGCGTGCCTGTAGTGCCTGGTACGGAAGAACCGCTGACGTCGGCAGAAGAGGCTGTGGCGGTGGCCAAGAAGATTGGCTTCCCCGTCATGCTGAAGGCGTCGATGGGTGGCGGCGGCAAGGGCATGCGTCTCATCGAACGGGAAGAAGATGTGGTGGAAATGTACAATGCCGCCAAGAGTGAGGCCATGTCGGGCTTTGGCGACGACACGGTCTATATCGAGAAGTTTGTGGAGGAACCTCATCATATCGAGTTCCAGATCTTGGGCGACAAGCATGGCAACGTCATCCACCTTTTCGACCGCGAGTGCTCTGTGCAGCGCCGTCATCAGAAGATTGTGGAGGAGAGCCCGAGCCCGTTCATCGACTACAACCTGCGTATGGAGATGGGTGCCAAAGCTGTGGCTGCTGCCCGTGCCGTGGGTTATGAGGGGGCGGGAACCATCGAGTTCCTTGTCGATAAATACCATAAGTTCTACTTCTTGGAGATGAACACACGACTGCAGGTGGAGCATCCCATCACGGAGGAAGTGGTGGGCATCGACCTGGTGAAGGAGCAGATTCTTGTGGCAGATGGTCAGCAGTTGCGCTATCGTCAGGAGGACATCCGTCAGCGAGGTCATGCCATTGAGTGCCGTATCTGTGCCGAGGACACAGAGCACAACTTCATGCCATCGCCTGGCGTCATCCAGCAACTTACGGAGCCTCATGGCATCGGCACGCGCATCGACTCGTATGTGTATGAGGGCTATGAGATTCCTATGCACTACGACCCGATGATTGGTAAGCTCATCGTGTGGGCAACGACACGCGAGTATGCCATCGAACGCATGCGCCGTGTGCTCTATGAATATAAGATTACGGGCTTGACCACCAACATTCGTTATCTGCGTCGCATTATCGATGTGCCCGATTTCAAGCAGGGCAACTACAACACCTACTTCATCGAGCGCAACCAAGACAGGCTCCGTCCACGTCCGGGCTTCAAGAACGACTCGGAGCCGATGGCGGTCATTGCGGCCTACATAGACTATCTGATGAACCTTGAAGAGAATAACCCCACCACGTCCACAGCGGAGAACACGGCAATCAGTCGCTGGAGGGCATTCGGATTGCAGAAAGGAGTGCTGAGAGTGTAATGGAAATACAAGTTGGAAATAAGACCTTGGAGGTGACCCTGCTGAGCAAGGAGGGCAACCAAGTGAAGATAGACATCGACGGCAAAGTGTATGATGTGGATGTGGCGATGCTGCAGAACGGCACCTGCTCACTCATCTACGACGGCAACTCGTACAATGCTGAGCTCATCCGTGAGAGTGGGGAGAAGCACTACCGTGTGAACCTCAACTACTCCACCTATCAGATTGACATGCTCGATTCACAGGCGAAGTACATGAAGATGCGTCGTGGAGGCTCACAGGACAGCATTCAGGCCGACGTGATTACGGCGCCAATGCCCTGCAAGATTGTGAACATCTATGTGAAGCCTGGCGACTTGCTCAAGGCTGGCGACACCGTGCTGACGATGGAGGCCATGAAGATGCAATCGAACTACAAGGTGAGTGCCGACTGTACCGTGAAGGACGTCCTGGTCGGGGTAGGGGAGAGTGTGCGTGTGGAACAGCCGCTCATCAAGTTGGACATTAAAAAGGAAGAAAAATGAAACTGACAGCAAGAGAACGTATAGAGACCCTGCTCGACCGCGGCACCTTCGTCGAGTTGGACAAGCATGTGGTGCATCGTTGCACCGATTTCGGTATGGAGAACAAGCGCATTGAAGGTGACGGTGTGATTTCAGGTTATGGCAAGATAGACGGACGCATCGTCTTTGTCTATGCCTTTGACTTTGCCGTCTTGGGAGGTTCGCTTTCAGCAGCCAATGCGCAGAAGATTGCTAAGGTGCAGGATCTGGCGCTGAAGAACGGCGCTCCCATCATCGGACTGAACGACTCGGGCGGCGCACGTATTCAGGAGGGCGTCGAGTCCTTGACCGGCTTCGCACATATATTTAAAAGGAACGTGATGGCCTCAGGCGTCATTCCACAGATTAGCGCCATTCTCGGTCCCTGTGCCGGTGGTTCGTGCTACTCGCCAGCCTTGACGGATTTCATCCTCATGGTGAAGGAGCAGAGCCAGATGTTCGTCACGGGACCCAATGTGGTGAAGGCTGTGACGAATGAGGATGTCGATAAGGAAACCCTCGGCGGTGCGTTGACCCACAATTCCGTGAGCGGTGTGAGCCACTTCATTTGCAACAGCGACGAAGAGACCCTCATGACCATCCGCGAACTCATCGGCTTCATCCCCTCGAACAACATGGAAGATGCTCCAGTGCATCCTGTCACCGACGAGGTCTCACGCATCTGCCACGAACTGGACAACGTCGTGCCGACTGACCCCAACGTACCCTACGACATCCGCAACATCATAGAACCCGTCTGCGACCAACAGTACTTCTTCGAGATTCAGCCAGAGTTTGCCAAGAACATCGTCATTGGCTTCGGACGTATGGCAGGACGTACCGTCGGTTTCGTCGCCAACCAACCGAATTTCTTGGCAGGTGCCCTCGACATTGACGCTTCTGACAAGGCCGCACGTTTCATCCGCTTCTGCGACTGCTTCAACATCCCCCTCATCGCTGTGGAGGATGTGCCAGGCTTCCTGCCCGGTGTGCAGCAGGAGCACAACGGCATCATCCGTCATGGTGCCAAGATTGTCTATGCCTTTGCTGAGGCGACGGTGCCAAAGATCACCCTCATCACCCGCAAAGCCTATGGAGGTGCCTACATCGTGATGAACTCGAAGTGCATCGGTGCAGACGTGAACCTCGCCTATCCAACGGCTGAAATCGCTGTGATGGGAGCCGAAGGAGCCTGCAACATCCTCTATCGTAAAGCCACACCCGAAGAGCGTGCCGAGAAGATTGAGGAGTATCGCCAGAAATTCGCCAATCCCATGCCTGCGGCACAGTTGGGCTACATCGACGAAATCATCCAGCCCTGCGACACCCGCATCCGTCTCATTCAGGCGCTGGAGATGTCGCGCAACAAGAATCAGAGCAACCCGCCCAAGAAACATGGTAACATGCCATTGTGAGAAAGAAGCCCGTGCAATCAACGCTGCGCGGGCTTTTTATTGCTTATAAATTTGGTATTTCTCTCACTTAATTCTTAATTCTTAACTCTTAATTCTTAACTTTTTTGTACCTTTGCACCCAAAATTTTTCATAACATAAACACGATAATAGAATGAAAGAGAAAATTGCATTGGTGACAGGTGCCAATAAGGGCATCGGTTTTGGAATTGTGAAACATCTGGGACTCGGCGGATGGAAGGTCATCGTTGGTGCACGTCATCAGGGACGTGCTGAGAAGGCGATGGCGGATTTGAAGGCGCTGGGCATTGACGTGCTGGGATGGGTGAACATCGAACTGGCTGACCTCGACGGTATCGAAAAGGCAGCCAAGGACGTGAACGAGCGCTTCCCTGGATTGTCGCTGCTGGTGAACAATGCGGGCATCCCAGGCGACATGAGTGTGGACAGTTTGCACACGGACATCAAGGACATCAAGGAGACGGTGGACGTGAATTTCATCGGCACATTTGCCCTGACGAAGGCGCTGATGCCGCTGCTGAGCCAGAACGAAGGAAGGATTGTGAATGTGACCGTACCGTCGGAGATCAGCCCCTATTGGCATCCGCTGGCATACGTGGCAAGTAAGGCTGCGCAGAATGCCATGATGGGTGTGATGGCGATGGAGTTTGAGCAGAACGGCACGCCGTTAGAGATATTCTCCGTACATCCTGGTCCCACAACGACCGACCTGAACGGCAACATGAGTCTGCCAGGCTTCCACGACATCGAGACGGTAGGTCAGAAGATGGCTGAACTCATCAACGACGGCAACAACCATCAAGGTGAGTTCGTCGAGCTCTACCCAATCGTGAAAGAGGACTGAGCGAAAACTTCGGCATCAGTCAGCCCCTTGGCTACTGATGTCCTGAACCACCAGTCCCGACAGCGTGAAACCGAAAATTCCCGTGATATGAGCGAGGGAGCCGTTCGTCTGAGCCTTATGGAAGGATGTCGGCTCCTCGCTGTCTTCTGCTGGCGACCCCACATTCGTGAGCAGCTCGTCGCTATACACGCACAGGAACTTCTTCGCAGGGAAACGCTTCTCCCGCTTGAAACGGTTCCGCAACGCACGCGCCAACGGGTCACCCTTCACCTTCCAGAACTCCGTCACCTGAATGCGCGTAGGGTCAAGCTTCAAGGCCGCACCCATCGACGAGAAAAACCTTGCTCCCGTCTGACAAGCCATCAGAATCAGCAACGCCTTATCCTTCAGCGAATCAATCGCATCGATGATATAATCATAACTACCGAGATCAAACTCCTCAGCCGTCTCCTCATTGAAAATCTTCTGCATCGCCATGATGTCCGCCGACGGGTTGATCGTCAGTAGCCGTTCCCTCAGCGCCTCCACCTTCACCCGTCCCACCGTCTCCGTCGTCGCCATCAGCTGCCGGTTGATGTTCGTGATGCTCACGCGGTCAGAATCGACAATTGTCAAGTGCCTGATGCCGCTGCGCACCAGACTCTCAGCGCACCACGACCCCACGCCGCCCACGCCAAACAGAATCACCCGTTTCTGAGCCATGCGCTCCATTGTATCCCTGCCCAAAAGCAGTTCAGACCGTCTAAAAATACCTTCTTCCTTCATCTCGTGAATCATTTGTGTGCACAAAGGTACGATTAAGTGAGCACAATACAAAGGGAAAAATCCTTTTTCCACTTTTAATGTCGAACGTGAGTACGTTCGGCGGAGCCAACGTACGACTTTTTTCCAAAACGGCCACGCATCACACAAATAAAATATGTGCTAATTCTTTTCCGTAAATACCATATATTGTTGAGAAAATCTCCGAAAAAAGAAAAAAATGAAGAAAAATATTCAATTTTTTGTAAAATGTAAGGCATTATTTAATATTTTTTACGTAGATTTGCAAAAAGAATGGTACGATGACAAGAAGGGGTTGACTAGTCACTCATATACTGATAATTTTATGAAGAAGACTCTTTTTTTGTTTTTAATGCTTCTGTGTGGAATAAGAGCATCGGCACAGGAAGAGTATCACATCAAAAATTTCGGAAAGGCGGATGACTTGAAAGTGCGCAGTAGGGTGTGCTTCGCTCAAGTCAATGGATTCATGTGGATTGGAACGACGAATGGCGTGATTGTGTTTGATGGCCGTCATGCTCACTTATATCCCATTCCCGACCCAGACGGGATGGGTGGTTACTTCTGCCGTGTCACCGACATTCAGGTGGCACCCGACGCCTCCATTTGGGTGGGCACAAAGCGTGGTATCTACATGTTCAACATCACCAAGGAGAGTCTGGAACCGTTCCAAGTCAAGGGATTGCCGAAGAATGCTAACATCTCAAAACTTCGTGTTGACTATGAAGGACGGCTGTGGGCATTGGTGGACAGCCGCGTGTATGTGGTGGATGTGAAGAAGAAGACAGCGGAGAGGGTGGGCGACGAATTGTTGATGCCGTGTTGCCTGACGGTGGCTCACGATGGCAAAGTGTGGATGGGCGACAATCAAGGTGTGCTGTACAGCTATGATACGAAGACGAAACTCATCCATTCCTATACGGCCAAGCCTGAGGGTCAGGACAAGTTTGGCAGAATCGAGAGCATCACAGAGATGAAGAACGGTTTGCTGGCATTGGCAACATCCTCTGAGGGAGTGTATCTGTTCAGTCCAAAGACACACACGTCTAAGTTGCTCTTCTCTCACGACGATAAAGGCGATCCCATCTTTGCCCACACGTCTATCACCACCGATGGGGAGGCGCTGTGGATTGGTACGGAGCATGGCATAGTGATTTATCACACGAAGGATGGCAGCATGACCAGCCTTCGTCAGTCTTCCATATCTGCCAACTCGCTGTCGGGCAATGCCGTTCACTCGCTCTTTGTGGACAGGGAGCGTGGTGTGTGGGCAGGCACGTTCTTTGGTGGCATCAACCGCATCAGCATCTCATCGCAGAACTTCAGCACGTTTAGGCCTGAAAGTGAGAGCCATGATGTAGATGTGGTGCGCGAGATGTGTGAGGATTCACAGGGTCAGTTGTGGGTTGGTACCGAGGATGGTGGACTGTATGAACTGAATCGCCAGGAGGGCAGATTACAAGTGGCCAATGTGGCTTGGGGCGGGGAGCCTGTCCCCTTTAATGTACAGAGTCTGATGATGGTGGGCGACGACTTGTGGGTGCTGACCGTCAGTCTCGGCATTTATGTGGTGGACACAAAGAACCGTCAGTTGAAGCGCCGCTACACGAAGGCAAACGATCAGGAGATGAGCTTTGCGCTGGGCGGCATCAGCATGTGCCAACAGAATGGTACCATCTTTGTCGGTTCGTCGCAAGGTGTGTTCATCTTTGACGAACAGAAGGGCTCCTTCGACCTGATGCCCGAACTGGCTCGCACGTATGCACACCATCTGTATGCTGACCGACATGGTGAGGTGTGGGTGGCGACCTACGACAGGGGTCTATGGCGCATCCATCAAAATAAGGACATGTGGGGTACTCAACAGCACAAAGGGCAGTGGAAAGCCGAACGAACCTCCTTCAACTATACCTGCACGACAGTAGTGTATGAGGACTCGAGGGGCTACTACTGGGTGGGAACCGACAAACGTGGCCTGATGGGTTACGATGCCCGAAGCGGGAAGACGAGACAGCTGACCGTGTCGAGACATTTGGCACAGGAGTCCGTCAACAACATCATGGAAGATGACAACCACAACTTGTGGCTGAACACATTCGACGGACTTTACAGCTACAACATCGATAATGGGTCGTTCCGCCACTTCACGACAGACAATGGTCTGCCGTCAGACTACCTGAACTATTCTGCGGGCTATATTGGCAAGAACGGTCGGGTGTATGTGGGCACCTATATGGGTCTGGTAAGTTTTAACCCCAAAGTGTTTAATGCGCCAGAAGAACGTCTGACTCCTTACATCCTGAATCTCTATATGAATGGTAGGTTTGTCCTTCCTGGCGACAGCACCAACATTCTGAAGCAGACCCTCTACACGACCAAGGAATTGACCTTGAAGTTCAGCCAAAACACGTTCGCCATCAACTATGCCACACCAGTCTTTCAGCATGGAGTCAACGTATGGTACAGGTATCGCCTCAATCCGGATGAGCCATGGGTAGTCAATCATCGTGCAGACATGTTGCAACTGACCAACCTGGCAGTAGGCACTTATGACTTAGAGCTTCAGGCCAGCTTCAACCCAGAGGAGTGGAACGGCGAAGTGGCAAAACTGCGCATCACCATTCTGCCTCCAGCATGGTTAAGTCCAGTTGCCATTGTGTGCTATGTGCTCTTAATTGCGCTATTGATGTACGGTGTCATGTGGTACCTCAATAAGAGACGAACCAACAAGAGCGCTGAAAAAGAGGAAGAAATACTGGAAGAAGAAGCATTGGAGGAGGAAATAACCCAGGAGGAATCCGTAACCCAAGAGGAATCGATAGATACGGGTATGCAAGAGTTTTAAATACAGTTTATTATAAAAAAAGGAAGGCCACATCCCCATTCATGGATAGATGAGACCCCATCTCAATTTGCCTTATATATAAATATGTGTACGTTTTTTGACCAATTATTGGGACGTGTGACTGAAAATTTGTCGTGTCGGGAAAAATAATTGGGATTTTGTTTGGTGGGGTCGTGAAAAAGCGCTACCTTTGCATCCGCAAATTGCGTGGGCTATGTCCGTGCAACTTTGTTTGTGTGGCTCAATCACACAGAAAAGCTCCGATTGGATGAGACCTGAGAGAAGGACGGCAGTCCATGAGAGGATGGTTCCGTAGCTCAGCTGGATAGAGCAACAGCCTTCTAAGCTGTGGGTCTTGGGTTCGAATCCCAACGGAATCACAAAGACTCCTTGAGAGGAAGAACGAAAGTTCACTTTCAACTTATAAAAGAAACACCCCTAATTTTCAAAAACAAAAAGGGTTGAGCGTTCCAAATTTCGCAAGGCGGGCATTGCGGGCCTGCCGGAATCGTGAAAACCTGTACTTCTCCAAGTAAAATTAGATTTGAAAATTATCAAAAGAATAACAAGAAAATGTCAAAAATTTGTCAGATTACAGGTAAGAAGTCGGTAGTGGGCAACAACGTGTCTCACTCACTTCGCAGAACAAAGAGACGCTTCGATGTCAACTTGTTCACTAAGAAATTCTACTATGTAGAGGAAGATTGCTGGATTGTGCTCAAGGTGAGTGTAGCAGGTTTGCGTATCATCAACCGCATTGGTCTTGATGCAGCCTTGAAGCAGGCTGTGGCTAAGGGTCACTGCGAATGGAAGGACATCCAGGTTATTGGCTAATCTTCAGAAGAGAATTGAAAAATTGAAAAATTGAAAAATTGAAGAATTATGGCAAAGAAAGCTAAAGGCAATCGTGTGCAGGTCATCCTCGAGTGCACAGAAATGAAGGATAGCGGTCTTCCAGGCACATCAAGATACATCACTACCAAGAACCGCAAGAACACTCCAGACCGTTTGGAACTGAAGAAGTATAACCCAATCCTGAAGCGCATGACTGTGCACAAGGAGATCAAATAAGATTAGACTATGGCAAAAAAAACCGTCGCAACCCTCCAGAACAAGGATGGTCGTTCTTACACGAAAGTCATCAAGATGTTCAAGTCTCCCAAGACTGGTGCATACGCTTTTGACGAGAAGATGATTCCTGCCGACATGGTGAAGGAATACATGAAGCAGTAATCTGACGTGATGAGCGGAACCAGCCGCTCTGCGTGGTCAAACATAGGCCTGCAAGGCACATTTCGGGTGCTTTGGTGGGCAAAAACACTCAACCTCTCCATTTTTTGGGGAGGTTTTTTTGTTTTTTCGCTGAAACTCTGTACCTTTGTAGATTAAAAGATTATAAAAAAGGAATTAGATATGGGACTTTTTGATATGTTCTCCAAGAAGAAGAAGGAGACGCTGGATAACGGATTGGCCAAGACGAAGGAAAGCGTGTTTGGCAAGATTGCCCGTGCTGTGGCTGGCAAGTCGAAGGTGGATGATGATGTGCTGGACAATCTGGAGGAGGTGCTGATTACGAGTGATGTGGGTGTCGATACTACTTTGGAGATTATCCGCAGGATTGAGGAGCGTGTGGCTCGTGACAAGTATGTGGGCACGGATGAACTGAACAGGATTCTGCGTGAGGAGATTGCTGGTCTGCTGACGGAGAACAACACGGATGATACGGAGGGTTTCCAGATTCCTGAGAGCGGGCACAAGCCTTATATCATTCTGGTTGTGGGTGTGAACGGCGTGGGTAAGACCACCACCATCGGCAAGTTGGCTTATCAGTTCAAGCAGGCTGGCCTGAAGGTCTATCTGGGTGCTGCCGACACATTCCGTGCCGCTGCTGTGGAGCAGATTTGCATCTGGGGCGAACGAGTGGGTGTGCCTGTTGTGAAGCAGCAGATGGGTAGTGACCCTGCAGCTGTGGCATTCGACGCTGTCAGTTCAGCTAAAGCCAATGGCGCTGATGTGGTGCTGATTGACACGGCTGGCCGTCTGCACAACAAGGTGGGTTTGATGAATGAGTTGACGAAGATAAAGAATGCCGTGAAGAAGGCTGCTGGATATGAGGCTGACGACGTGATGCTGGTGCTGGATGGCTCTACAGGACAGAATGCTTTCGAGCAGGCCAAGCAGTTCACGAAGGCGACGGAGGTCACGTCGATGGCCATCACCAAATTGGACGGAACGGCGAAGGGTGGGGTAGTCATTGGCATCAGCGACCAGTTCAAGATTCCTGTGCGTTACATCGGTCTGGGAGAGGGTATGGAAGACCTTCAGGCGTTCAATCGTAAGGAATTTGTGGATAGTTTGTTTGGTTGAGAGTTGAGGGGATAGTGTTGAGAGTATAGAGTTTAGAGCCTAGGGTTTTGAGAAAGAATACGATAGATATTATCACCTTGGGGTGCTCCAAGAATCTGGTGGATTCGGAGCGGCTGATACGTCAGTTGGAACTGAACGGTTACAGGGTGACGCACGACAGCGCCAATCCTCAGGGTGAGATAGTGGTGGTGAACACGTGCGGCTTCATTGCCGATGCGCAGGAGGAGAGTGTCAACATGATTCTCGAGCTGTGTCAGGCCAAAGAAGAGGGGCGCGTGAAGCAGGTGTATGTGATGGGTTGTCTGTCCCAACGCTTCATGAAGGAGCTGGGGCACGAGATTCCTCAAGTGGACAAGTTTTACGGCAAGTTTGACTGGAAGGATCTGTTGACTGATCTGGGCAAGGTCTATCAGCAGGATCGTCAGTACGAGCGCCGTCTGACTACGCCCAAGCACTATGCCTACCTGAAGATTTCGGAGGGCTGCGACCGCCATTGCGCCTACTGTGCCATCCCCCTGATTACGGGTCGCCATCAGAGCCGTCCCATCGAGGACATCGTGGCTGAGGTGGAGCATCTGGTCGATGAGGGTGTGAAGGAATTTCAGTTGATTGCGCAGGAATTAACTTATTATGGGTTAGATCTGTATGGTGAACAGAAGATAGCTGAGCTGGTGGAGAGGATAAGCGACGTGAAGGGAGTGAAGTGGATACGCCTCCACTATGCCTACCCGACGAATTTCCCTTGGGATTTGCTTCGGGTCATCCGTGAACGGAAGAACGTGTGCAAGTACCTCGACATCGCCTTGCAGCACATCAGCACAAAGGTGCTCACCAACATGCAGCGCCACGTGGACAAGGAGGAAACCTACGAGCTGATTCGACGTATCCGTCAGGAGGTGCCAGGCATTGCCATCCGCACGACGCTGATGGTCGGGTTCCCAGGCGAGGGAGAGACTGAGTTTGAAGAACTGAAGGAGTTTGTACGATGGGCTCGTTTCGACAGGATGGGCGCCTTCGCCTATTCAGAGGAGGAGGGTACGCCTGCCCAGAAGAACTTCAAGGACGAGGTACCCGATAAGGTCAAGCAGCGGAGATTGAGCGAGTTGATGGATCTGCAGCAGGGCATATCCGCAGAGGTGCAGGCAGAGAAGGTGGGTAAGGTGCTGAGGGTCATCATCGACAGGAAAGAAGGGGAGTACTACGTGGGCAGGACAGAGTTCGACTCGCCTGAGGTTGATCCTGAAGTGCTCATTCCTGTGGTCGATGGCGTGTTGAGAAGGGGAAACTTTTATGATGTGCAAATCGTTGATTCCGACGATTTCGACTTATACGGAAAAATAAAAAGGGAATGAAAGGAAGGGAAGAAAAAAAGTGAGTAAAAAAAGAAACGATCATGACGAACAAGGAGTTTTTAGAAAAAGTCTCGCAGAAGACCAACCTCGGGATGGATCAGGTGAAGGACATGTCGGCTTCGCTGGTCAGCGCTGTGCTCGAAGGCATCGCCCAGGGCAATAGCGTGACCATCCAAGGTTTCGGTTCGTTCGAACCACGTGAAAAGGCCAGTCGCAGAATCTACAACCCCACCTCCAAGACCTACTTGGTGGTGCCGTCGAAGACCACGCTCAGCTACAAAATGAGTGCGGCGCTGAAGACTCAACTCAACAAGGAATAGCCTATGCACGAGAAACTTTCATTCCAGTACATCATCGACAGGCTGGCACAGATGTCAGGCGTATCGAAGAAGGTGTCAGAGTCTTTTTCCAAGGCGTTCTTCGACACCATCGTCGAGGCTTTGTCTGCCGGTGAATCCCTCAAAATCAAAGGGCTTGGCACGTTCAAGCTCGTTGAGGTAGGCGATCGTGAGAGTGTGAATGTCTCCACGGGCATGCGTTTCGTCATTCCTGGGTATAAGAAGGTGGCTTTCACTGCCGAGGACAGCGTGATTGAGGAGCTGAATGCTAATGTGGAGAATGTGGATCACGCAGATTTGACTGATAAAGAAGAATCTGTGGAACCTGTGAGTGCAAAAGAAGAACCCGTGAGAGAAGAAATAGAGGAGGAACCAGATATTGAAACCCTGATTCAGGTGCCGGAACCAGAGCAAGTGGAGCAACCGCAGGACTCTTTTGCGGGTATCGACATGCTCATCTCTACGCCTGAGAGCGTGGAGGACATCCGCCAGCAGTATGAGGAGGCGAAGACGAAGATGGAGACCGCTGTGGAGGAGGCTCGCAAGGCCAATGCCGAGAAGATCAGGTTGGAAAAACTGCTGGAAAGGTTGGAGAAGAACGTGGAACCAGAGAGAATGGATCGTCCAGAAGAACGTCCAGAATGTGCGGAAAATATTAAGATCGAGGAATCGAAGAAAGATAAAGAAGAACCTACGAGCGATGAGGAGGCTAAGCGACAGGAAGCGTTCAATCGTGTGATGGCTGCTCCCAAGACCGAAGAAGTTAAACCTGAACGTAAGAAGTCGAGTAAGCGTAGCATGTGGCTTACTTTGCTTATCGTCCTACTCGTGGCGATTCTGGGTGTCTTCGTCTATCTGATTTATCGCAACATCGAGGCTGTGGAGCAAGTGCAGCCAGAGCAGACTACGCAACCAGCCAAGCCGTCGAAGCCTGCTGCTAAACCTACCAAGCCTGCCCAGCCGACGGCTTCGAAGACTGACAAGGATTCTCTTCAGAAGGCATCGAAGCCTGACAGCATCAAGGCGCCCAAGCCTGACGCTCCGAAGCCTCAGACTGAGCCTGTCAAGGAACCGAAGGAATCTCCCAAGACCGAACCAGCCAAACCCGCGAAGCCTGATGCTAAGCCTGCCAAGGAGCAGAAGCCCGAGGTGCCCAAGACCCACCGGATGCAGCGAGGCGAGTCCCTCACCCGTGTCTCCCAGAAATACTACGGCACGAAGGATTCCGTTCGAGCCATCTTGCGCATCAACACCTTCGCCAACCCCGACAACATCCCTGTGGGTGCGGTGGTGAAGCTGCCGTGATGATCGGTCTTATATAATAATGTATAATGTTGGAAGGTCGCAGAAATTGCGGCCTTCCCTTTGTTTGCGGAGCGGGTGTGGAGGGGTTAACTATTCTTAATTTCTGGGGTTTGGAGCTGCTTTTTATATTTTTTAATATGTAGAAGGGTGGCGGTGTGGGGAAAATGGCGTATCTTTGCATGAATTTTGCAAATAATCATAACAATGGAATCGATTGATATTAGGGAATTAAATGAGAAGATTGAACGCCATTCGGCGTTTGTGACGAATCTGATGGCAGGCATGGATCAGGCCATCATCGGACAGAAACATCTGGTGGAGTCCCTCTTGTTGGGACTTCTCTCTGACGGTCATGTGCTGTTGGAGGGTGTGCCGGGATTGGCGAAGACGAAGGCGATTAAGACGCTGGCGTCGTTGATTGATGCGCAGTTCTCACGCATCCAGTTCACACCAGACTTGCTGCCTGCGGATGTCATTGGTACGATGATATATTCGCAGAAGGACGGTGAGTTCAAAGCGAAGAAGGGTCCTGTGTTTGCGAACTTCATCTTGGCGGACGAGATTAACCGTGCGCCGGCGAAGGTGCAGAGTGCCTTGCTGGAGGCGATGCAGGAGCGTCAGGTGACGATTTCGACGCAGACTTATGAGCTGCCGAAGCCCTTCCTGGTGTTGGCAACGCAAAACCCCATCGAGCAGGAGGGTACATATCCGCTGCCTGAGGCACAGGTGGACCGTTTCATGCTGAAGGTGGTGATTGACTATCCGAAGCTGGAGGAGGAGAAGATGATTATCCGCCAGAACATCAAGCAGGAGGACGTGAAGATTCGTCCTGTGATGGGTACGGGAGAGATCGAGGAAGCACGCAAGGTGGTTCGTGAGGTGTATCTGGACGAGAAAATTGAACAGTATATTGCTGATATCGTGTTTGCTACACGTTATCCAGAGAAATATAATTTGAAGGAACTGAAGGGTTTGATTGGCTTTGGCGGTTCACCTCGTGCGAGCATCAATCTGGCATTGGCTGCCCGCTCGTTTGCTTTCATCAAGCATAGGGGTTACGTGATTCCAGAGGATGTGCGCGCTGTGGCTCAGGATGTGCTTCGTCACCGCATCGGCTTGACGTATGAGGCAGAGGCCAGCAACGTGACGAGCGAGGAAATCATCAGCAAGATATTGAATAAAGTCGAAGTGCCTTGATGGTTTAGAGTA
Source organism: Bacteroidaceae bacterium (assembly GCA_017534815.1). Lineage (GTDB taxonomy): Bacteria > Bacteroidota > Bacteroidia > Bacteroidales > Bacteroidaceae > Minthosoma. The sequence goes on from JAFXVS010000021.1 coordinate 37,289, forward strand.
TAGGGTTTAGAGTTTAGAGTGGATGGAAACTGAGGAACTGTTACAGAAGGTCAGGAAAATCGAGATTAAGACGAAGGGTCTCTCGAACAATATCTTTGCGGGCGAATACCATTCAGCCTTCAAGGGTAGGGGTATGGTGTTCAGCGAGGTCAGGGAGTATCAATATGGTGATGACGTCCGTGACATCGACTGGAACGTGACTGCCCGTTTTGGCAAGCCTTTCGTGAAAGTCTTCGAGGAGGAACGTGAGCTGACGGTGATGCTGCTGGTGGACGTGTCGGGGTCGCTGGACTTTGGTACGCAGAAACAGTCGAAGCGTGACCTGCTCACTGAAATTGCCGCCACCCTGGCGTTCTCGGCCATTCAGAACAATGACAAGATTGGGGTCATCTTCTTCTCTGACAAGGTGGAGAAGTTCATCCCTCCAAAGAAGGGCAGGAAGCACATCCTGTTCATCATCAGAGAACTGCTGACGTTCCAGCCTGAGAGCCATCGGACAGACGTGGGTCAGGCGGTGGAGTTCATGACGAACGCCATCAAGAAGCGTTGCACGGTGTTCCTGCTGAGCGATTTCTTCGACTCGAAGGACTACACGAGCCAACTGACCATCGCCAACAGCCGTCATGATGTGGTAGCTCTTCAGATTTATGACCGCCGAATGGTGGAATTGCCTGACGTAGGCATTGTCAAGATGCTGGATGCGGAGACGGGTAAGGCGACGTTTGTCGATACTTCGTCAAGTGCGGTGCGTCGTGCCCATCACGAGTGGTGGGTGAGTCATCAGGGATGGCTGAAGAATGCTTTCACGAAGTCGAATATCGACAGCATTTCTGTACGGACGGATGAAGACTACGTGAGGGCTTTGATGAACTTGTTTAGACGTAGAGCATGAAAGATTTGAGATGTTATATATTGTTGGTAATCTGTTGTTTGATGTCATTTGCTGATGCAGAAGCTCAAGTGACGGTGGATGCCAAATTGGACTCGGCGAGCATCTTTATCGGTCAGCGGATAGGCATGACGCTGGAGGTGAGTGCCGATGTGAAATCGACGGTGGAACTGCCTGAATGGGACTCTCTTGCTCAGGTGGCTCCAGGCATTGAATTTGTGAGGGCAGAACAGACGGACACGAGCCTGCTGAACGACGGCAAGCGAATGATGCTGTCCCGCCGCTACTACTTTACGTCGTTTGACTCGGCGCTGTATCTGATGCCTGAGATGGATGTGAAGGTGGATGGCAAGGACTATCTGTCAAAGAAGTTAGCGCTGAAGGTGGTGACCTTCGACATCGACACATTGCATGCTGACAGCATCTTCGGCATCAAGGAGGAACTGGCGCCGCCTTTCGATTGGGCTGAGTGGCGTGAGGTCATTTGGTTCTGTGTGCTGGCGCTTGTGATTGGCGGTCTGTTGGGTTATGTGATTTACCGTCTGAAGACCAACAAGCCTATCATCCGCCGCATTCGTAACAAACGTCGTCAGCCTGCCCATCAAGTGGCAATGCAGAAGATTGAGCAAATCAAGGAGGAGAAGATTTGGCAGAGCGAGGACTCAAAGGAATATTACACGCAGCTGACAGACACCTTGCGCAACTACATCAAGGAGCGTTACGGGTTCAATGCGATGGAGATGACCTCGTTTGAGATTATCCAGAAGTTGCAGGAGGTGAACGATGAGGAGGCCATTCAGGAACTGCGTGAACTCTTCCAGACGGCTGACCTTGTGAAGTTTGCCAAGTACAGCACCCTCATTAATGAGAACGACCGCAACTTGGTGAACGCCATTGAGTACATCAACCAAACGAAGCTGGAGGAGCCAGAACAGAAACCGCAGCCTGAGGTGATTGTGGTGGAGGAGAAGCGCTCGAAGATTGCCAAGTGGACGCTCATCGGCGCCATTGTGGTGGCGAGTCTTGTGCTGGTCGGCGTTCTCGTGTATGTAGGTTATAGAATTTATATGCTTACCTTATAATTTAGGGTTAAGAGTTTAGAGATCAATAGATATGGAATTTAAGAATCCGTTATTCTTCCTGTTGCTGCTGGTGCTCGTGCCTTACATCGTGTGGTACGTCATGCGATATAAGCAGAGCCTGCCGTCGCTGAAGGTGCCCGATACGTCCAAGTACGTGAAGGTACCTAAGACATTCCGTCTCTATCTGATGCATGTGCCCTTCCTGCTGAGGCTCATCCTGATGACCTTGGTGGTGTGCATTCTGGCACGCCCCCAGAGCAAGCATTCGTGGAGCGACACCGATGTGGAGGGCATTGACATCATGTTGGCAGTTGATGTTTCCACCTCCATGCTGGCACAGGACTTCAAGCCTAATCGTGTGGAGGCACTGAAGGAGATAGCGCAGCGGTTTATCGAGAAGAGACCGAACGACAATATGGGTCTGACGATGTTTGCAGGCGAGGCCTACACCCAATGCCCGCTAACGACCGACCACACCGTGCTGATGAATCTGTACAACAGCGTGGACTGCAACATGGCCATGCGTGGAATTATTGATGACGGTACCGCTATAGGTGATGGCATCATGAACGCCATCCTCCGACTGAAGGAGAGTCAAGCGAAGTCGAAGGTGATTATCCTGCTGACTGATGGTGTGAACAACTCGGGCAATATTTCTCCGCAAACGGCGGCTGAGATAGCAAAGAAGTATGGCATCCGTATCTATACCATCGGCATCGGAAAGAACGGCATGGCACCTTATCCGCTGCCTACTGGTGGCACAGCCATGTTGCCAGTAGAGATTGATGAGCAGACCATGACGAAGATATCCACAGAAACAGGCGGTCAGTATTTCCGTGCGCAGAAGAATGCGGAACTGGATGCCATCTATCAGGACATTGACAAGATGGAGCGTACCAAGTTCAACGTCAAGCAGTTCAGCAGACGTGGAGAACTGTACCAACCCTTCGCTTTGGCTGCCTTGGTGGTCATGCTGTTGGAGATTCTGTTGAGAACGGTGGTGTTGAAGAGATTGCCTTAAAAAATAATCGCAATAACGTCATAAACGTGATAACGACAATTAAAGATGTTTAGATTTGCAAGTCCAATATACTTATATCTGTTGATTCTCATCCCTGTCTTCACGGCTGTGTATGTGCTGGTGCAGATGAGGATGAAGAAGCAAATCAAACTGTTTGGCGACCCAGAACTGATGCGTAGCTTGATGCCCGACGTCAAACCCTCACGCCGTCACATTAAGTTTTCGCTGATGATGCTGGCGCTGGGACTGTTGGCAGTGGTCTTGGCACGTCCACAGTTCGGCACCCGAAACGAAGAGGTGAAGCGTTCAGGCATAGAAGTGGCCATCGCTGTCGATGTGTCCAACTCGATGCTCTGTCAGGATGTGAGTCCCAGCCGATTGGACAAGTCGAAGATGATTGTCAGCAAGCTCATCGAACAGTTTGACGAGGACAAGGTGGGGCTTGTGGCCTTCGCTGGTAGTGCCATCACCCTGTTGCCCATGACGAGCGACTATGTGTCGGCTAAGATGTTCCTCGACCAGCTGAATCCTGCCACCATTTCCATTCAGGGAACGAATGTGGCGGAGGCCATCACAAGGGCTACAGCAGGGTTCTCGAAGAAGAAGGATGTCAACGTCGGTCGTGCCTTGATCCTGATTACAGACGCTGAGGACAACGAGGCTGGAGCCATCGAAGCCGCTAAGGAGGCAAGGGACGAGGGCATCCAGATATTTGTCCTGTCGGTGGGAACGACGCAGGGCGGCCCCATCCCTATGAGCGATGGAAGCTACAAGCGTGACCAAGCTGGCAATGTGGTGACCACCAAGCTGAATGAGCAGATTGGCAAGAACATCGCCCAGGCTGGTGGCGGTATGTATGTGCATGTCGATCAGACCAATTTGGCGCAGTCGCTTTTGGATAAGGAAATAGAGAAGATGCAGAAGGAAGACATCTCGCAGTCGATGTACTCAGAGTATGACGAGCAGTTCGTGGCCGTGGCTCTGTTGCTGTTCATTGTGCTTGTGGTGGAATTCTGTATCATGGAGAGAAAGAATCATGTGTTCACGAAATTCAAACTTTTCAAGTGAGATGAAGAGATATATCTTTAGCATCGTATTGATGATGATGGTCTTGCCGATGATGGCCCAGAGTGCTCGTGACTTTATCCGCATGGGCAACAAGGCTTATCGGGAGAAACAGTATGACAAGGCTGAGACGATGTATCTGAAGTCGATAGCCAAAGACCCCACTTTCGAGGGCTACTATAATTTGGGCAATGCCTATGTGATGCAGATGAAGGACTCGACTGCCTTTGAGAATTACAAGAAGGCTGACTCCATCGGCACGAATGACCCTATGCGCAAAGCGAAGAACTACCATAATTGTGGCAACATCTGGTATGCTCAGGGACTGGCGGCCTCACGTCAGCAGGGTGGCAATGCCGTTGCAGCTTTCCAGCGTGCTATCGAGTTCTATAAGAATTCTCTGCGCTGCAATCCTGAAGACGATGAGACCCGCTACAATCTGGCGATGGCTCAGCATCAGCTGAAGAAGAATCAGGATCAGCAGCAACAGAATGGTAATGACAAGAATCAGGATCAGCAGGATAAGGACAAGCAGCAACAGCAGCAGAAGCAAGACCAGCAGAAACAGGATGAACAGAAGAAGGATGAGGACAAGCAGCAGCAACAACAGCAGCAACCTCAGCCGAAGAAGGATGAGATGAGTGATCAAGCTGCTGAGCAACTCCTCAACTCTGCCCAGCAGGATGAGAAAGGCGTGCAGCGTAAGGTCAATAAGAATCAGAACAACAGACGTCGCAGCTTAGAGAAAGACTGGTAGAGTTTAGATATTTGGTTTTAGAGTTTAGTGTATAGAGTTCAGATGAAACGGCTATTCTATTTATATATTTGTTTGTGCATATCCATCAGCGCTTTTGCTGATGAGGTGTCATTACGTGTCTCTGCACCTTCCTCAGTGGAGGCAGGAGGAAAGTTCAGGGTGCAGTTCACGGTCAACACGCAGAACGTGTCAGGCTTCAGCGCTCCCGACTTCAAGGGCTTTGAGGTCATCTACGGACCCGCCACCTCCTCGCAGAGCAGTTTCCAGATGATTAATGGACGCACATCCCAGAGCAGTAGCATCATCTACACTTATGTGCTGCTGGCTGAGAGTCCTGGCAACTACACCATCGGAAGTGCCACTGTGCATGTCGATGGCAAGGCCGTCAAGTCTAAGCCTGTACAGGTGAGAGTTCTGGCTGGTGGTGCTGGCGGTGGTGCCAATGGCGGTGGCTCATACGGAGGCAATGGCAGTAATGGTGGAAACAGCGCCTATGACAACGGACGCCAACCCTCTGCTTCTGCACCATCTTCCACCAATATCTCAGCCAAAGACCTCTTCATGACCGCTACAGCCTCACGAACCACTGTGCATGAACAAGAGGCCATCTTGCTGACCTACAAAATCTATACTTTGGTGGATTTGAGGCAATTGGACGGTAAACTGCCTACGTTGGATGGTTTCCAGATTCAGGAAATTCCTCTGCCACGCACCAAGGAATTTGACATTGAGCAATATAACGGACGTAATTATCGAACGGTGACTTGGAGCCAGTATTTGCTGTTTCCTCAGAAGTCAGGCAAACTGACCATCCCTTCCATCACCTACGAAGGGGTGGTCATCACCCGTAATCGCAACCTTGACCCCATCGAGGCGTTCTTCAATGGCCAGAGCGGCTTTGCGGAGGTGAAACGTAAAATCACCACACCGACCCTGACCATCAATGTGTCTCCGCTGCCCAACAAACCTGAAGGATTCTCTGGGGCTGTGGGCAAATTCTCCGTTTCCTCCAACATCAGCACGAAGGAGGTGGATGCTAACGAGGCTGTCACCCTCAAAATCAGTGTGAAGGGTAGTGGTAACATGAAACTCATCTCCACGCCTGAAGTGAAGTTCCCCAAGGACTTTGAGACCTACGACGCCAAGGTGAATGACAATTTCCAGCTCACCCGTTCAGGACTTTCAGGAACAAAGGACTTCGAATACCTGTTCGTGCCTCGTCATGCTGGCACCTACGAGATTCCTGCGGCTGAATTCATCTATTTTGACACAGAATCACGTTCCTACAAGACACTCAAGACAGAAGCCTATACCCTGAAGGTGAACAAAGGAAAGGGTGGAGCAGGGCAGAGCGTCTCCAACTACAGCGGTCAGCAGCAGGATGTGCAGCAACTCAATCAGGACATCCGTTTCATCAAGACAGGCGATGTGGAACTACATCAGCCAGGTGACACCTTCTTCGGCACTTGGAAATGCTGGGTGGCTTACGTTTTACCTCTGGTGCTTTTCCTTCTGGTGATGGTGCTGGGACGCAAGCGGATGAAGGCCAATGCCAATGTGGCTCTGTCTCGTGGCAAGAAGGCCAACAAGGTGGCGCTTAGGAAGATGAAGACAGCCAAGAAACTGTTGGATGCCCATGACAAAGACAAATTCTATGACGAAGTGCTCCGTGCCCTTTGGGGATATGTGGGTGATAAGTTCAACATGTCGCAGGAGTCCTTGAACAAGGAGAACATCGAACAGTCACTCACATCACGTCAAGTGCCAGAGGAACAGATTCGACAGTTCATGAAGGTGCTGAACGACTGCGAGTTTGCCCGTTATGCTCCAGGCGATGTGAATGAGAACATGGAGAATGTGTATAATAGTGCCATCAGTGCCATCAGCAAAATGGAGGACAACTTATGAAAATATACAATTTACATTATTCTATGCAGCGGGTTCGTACTCTGTGTTTGTTGACCCTCGTCGCGTTAGCCCTCCCCCTTTGGGGGCAGGGGGGCTCTAAGGCAGAGGCTGATGCCCTATATGAGAAAGAGCAGTATCAGGAAGCTGCTGCTGTTTATGAGTCTGTTCTGAAACAGCAAGGTGTGGCGGCTGAAGTCTATTATAACTTGGGCAACTGCTATTACAAGTTGGATGAAATCCCGATGGCAGTGCTCAACTACGAACGTGCCTTCTTGCTCGACCCTGGAGATGCCGACATCAGAGCCAATCTGGCCTTGGCACGTGGAAAGACCATCGACAAGGTTGTGCCTCCCTCTGAAATGTTCTTCGTCACTTGGTGGCGTGACCTGACCAACTGCATGAGCATCAACGCTTGGACCATCACAGGCATTGTGGCCTTCATCCTCATGCTCGTAGGTGTACTGGCCTACATTTTCATGTCGCAGTTGACGGTGCGAAAGATTGGGGTCTATGGAGCGATGGTCATGCTTGTCATCGTCATCATAGCCAACTTGGCAGCCTTGTCCCAACACGCCGATCTGACCCATCGAGACACAGCCATCATTATGGCACCAGCGGTGACCGTGAAGAGTTCACCCAGCGAGACCAGCACCGACCTCTTCCTCATCCATGAGGGTTCCAAGGTCGAGATTCTCGACAACTCCATGAAGGAATGGCTGGAAGTGAAATTTGAGGAAGGAAAGCAAGGCTGGGTTCCCCTCAGCACCCTCGAAATCATCTAATTCTCTCTACTCTCAACCCTAAACTCTCAACTCTATACTCTAAGCTCTCAACTCCTTCAATGCACGAACTGAACGAACTTGACCATCAACTGACACTCGCCATCAACGGCAGCGACAGCCTCTTTTGGGACAATCTGATGTACACCGTCACAGACACGTTTTCGTGGACCGTGGTCATCATCACCTTGCTCCTCATCATTTTCAAGAACAACTCTTGGAAGGAGGCTGTGATGATCTATGTTACCATCGCCCTGCTCATCTTTGTGGCTGACCGCATTTGCTCTGGTATGGTGAAGCCAATGGTGGCAAGGTGGCGACCCACACAAGACCCTCAACTGATGTATCTAGTGGATGTGGTGCGTGACTATCGTGGAGGACGTTTTGGCTTCTTCTCCGGTCATGCCTGCAACACAATGTGCGTGGCTGTGTTCCTCTCTTGGTTGTTCAGAAGTCCGAAAGTGACAGCCACTCTCATCTTTTGGTCATTGACGACCACATTCACACGCCTCTATCTGGGTGTGCATTATCTGGGCGATGTCACGGTGGGCTTCATCATTGGAGCCATCCTTGGGTGCCTGTTCTATTGGGTGATGGAGGGTTTTGTGCATCCCCACATCGGTATGAAGCACTACATATCCGAGCAGTTCACCTCCACTGGTTATATGCGTAGTGACATGGATACCTTCATGGGCATCATCTTCTTCAACTATATCTGCGTCCTCATTTTCTCGATGACTTTAGGTATAGGATAGCCGAATCTCTGACAGAAGGGTCGCTTTCTTTATTGTTTATTATCAGCTGATTAATTATTGTTTTATTTTTCGACTGGTTTTCTCGAAAAAAGGGATGCTTTTGCAAAGTACACATAGCAATTAGCGTGAAAAAAGTCCCGATAATTCTTTATTCTCCGAAATTCTCACTACCTTTGGGGCAAATTTGGAAAGTTATGAATACAAAGCTACAAAATCTACCAGTTCAAATGTGTTTCCAACCTGTGAAGAAGATGCTGCTGACGGCTGCTCTCTGTTGCTGCGCCATGTTCGTTTCTGCCCAGGTGGAGAGGAATCAGGTGTACAATATCTTCTTGGGCGAGGTGAAATACTCCAACCCCAACGATAGATTGACTTCGACCGATGCGCTCGGCCAAATCATGAGGGCTGCCGTGACGGGAAAGGCGACGGTGCAGGCGCCCGAATATCAGGAGGTGGTGAAGACTGCCGTGGTGAATGGTCTCTCCAGAGCCTACCGCTATCGACTCAGTGAGCGTCAGGCTCAGTTCGGCGACGCATCGGAGGTGGGCAACCTTGTGGCTGATGTCAATATCACCAACATCGCGGCATCGTCGGAAACGTCTTCCTATAAGGATAAGAATGGCCGGACTCACATCAGCACCAAGTACAGGGGCGATGTGGATGTGACCATCACCCTGACGGATGTGGGGACTGGCGATGTGCTGGGCTCTCCCTCGTTCTCAGCTTCAGGCACCAGCTCTTCCGCCACTCCCAGTCAGGAGGAGGCTTTCAGGAATGGCATGGGCTTGTTCGTCAATCGCATCACCAATTGGCTCAACCAGACTCTGCCGCTGCAGGCCAACATCATCGAGGGCAATGCCGTAAAGAAGGACAAGCAGAAGACGGTCTATATCGACTTGGGTAACCGCGAGGGTGCTTATGCTGGCATCCACTTCGGCGTCTATGTCATCACGATGGTGGCAGGCCGCGAGGCGAGACAACAGATCGGCAAGCTGAAGGTTGAGTCTGTGATGGGCGACGACATCAGTCTCTGCAAGGTGCAAAGTGGTGGCAAGGACATCAAGAAAGCCATCGATGCAGGCAAGCAGCTGTTAGTCATCTCCCAATAAGAATGAATATTGGGAGGTTGTTTTATTTGGCTTCCTCTGCAGCCTCTTCTTCTCCCTCTTCTTCTTTGGCAGCAAACTCGGTGTAGCCGTCAGCCGTGAGTATGTTATACCAGGCAAGAACCTTGCGCATATCGGAAACGCGGACACGGTCTGTGTCGTAGTTGGGGAGCACCTTGGCAAAGAAGGCGATGATGTCGTCTTGCGAGGCCTTCTTGGGAGAGAGGTCGAGAGGTTCGGCACCGTAGTTTGTCTTGATGGACTCGAATACGTCGGCAAGTGGCACTTCGCTATCGTCGTTGGTGTAGATGGAGATGTCGCCGAGCGATACGACACGGTCTGCTCCGAAGGCTGGAATGCGCTTCTTCTGGGCATCGACGGTTTCAACGATGAGGCTCTTGTTGCCTCGTGAAATGAGTTTGTAGAGTCCGGGCTTGCCGGAGATTGCGAGAATTTTCTTGATCATATTGTTTTGTTTTTTTGAGTTATCGCTTCTATGAGTTGGTCTATTTGCGCTTCCAAGTCTGTGCCATCATTGAGGATGACATAATCGGCTTTGGAGCGTTTTTCGTCTTCGTCCATCTGCTGTGCCATGCGGGCTTGAATCTGATCGGCGGTGGCATGGTCGCGAAGGATGGCTCGCTGGAGCCGTAGGTCGTGAGGAGCGTAAACCTCGACGGTGAGGTCAACGGTGTCTTGGAATCCTGCTTCGAAGAGTAGGGCGCATTCCTGGACGACGATAGGGCTCTCCTGAAGGTCTGCCCATTGGAGAAAGTCCTGACGGACAGCCGGGTGTACGATGGCATTGACACGAGCGGCATTTTCAGCGTCAGCAAAGAGATAGGCGGCGATGCGAGGCTTGTTCAGCTCATTATATATATTATATGTGTCGTCGCCGATGAGCTGACGGAGTTTCTGTCGGATGACGGGGCTCTCTGTCATGAGGCGGCGAGCCTGGTCATCGCAATGATAGACGGGAATGCCGCGCTGCTGAAGCAGGTGACAGACGTATGTCTTGCCGCTGCCGATTCCTCCTGTGATGCCGATGCGTGTCATTCGTTGGCTTGCTCTATGATGTATTCGACGGTTTCAGGCATCAGGCGCAAGTTGCGGATGTTGGTTGGCCGTTGTCGGACATGGAGACGGCATCGCTTGGCTTCGGAGTTGAGTTCATTGTAGTCAATGACGAGGAGAAAGTCGCTGGGCGTGATTTCATCGTAGAGCGTGGCACTGACAAGGAAGGTGATGGTGGCCTTCATGGGGAATGTGCGGATAAGCTTGCTGCGTGGCACATTCTCGCTGTAGATGGGCACCTGAAGAGTCTTGTCTGTGAAGATGTCAACGCAGATGCTGGCATCGACGGAATCTGGAATGGCCTTAGCGCCGCGTGGGACGAGGAGGGCAAGCTTGGTATGAAGGGTGTCCTCGAGGTCGGTGAAAGTGACGTTCTCAGTCTTGACGCTGTTGATGCCTCCGTAGATGTGCTTAGGTGCGAAGATATCGACGGAGTCAGGCAGCAGGATGGTGCCGCACTGGTAACGTCCTGCTGTGGTGGTGATGCGTCCGTTGAAGATGACGGGCACGCGCTTGTGCTGTCCGTTGGAGTAGTAGGTCTCGATCTTGTTGGGCGATGTGGACTTGAAGGTCATGCCCTGTGGTTTCTTGCGCAGGATGGCACGACGGAGCGTGTTGGTGTCGATGATAATCTTGCCGGACTTTTGGCTCACCTCTTTGAAGTTGATGACGAGCTCAGGGTCTTCGTTGCGCATGAACTTGTGGTAGAAAGCGTTCCAACCCTTGCTGGTGTAGGTGACGTGGATTTCGGAGGGCATGTCGCCCGTAAAGACAACGTCCCGTGGTAAGTCCTGAATGGTGAGCCGGTAGGACAAAGTTACTTCCGTGCTTTCCTGAATGGTCTGCAGGAACCAGAAGATGGTTGACAGCATGAGAAAGATAAGAAACACAGGGAGATTGCGGTCAATCTTGATCAATCGCAATCTTCTAAACAACACTTTGATGAACCCTGTCCCCATGCCTCTCGCTTCTCACTTTTTCCTTCTTCCTTCAAACCTACAGTCTCTTATCACCAACTTTTAATCACAAACCTCTTATTGTTGTGGCTGCTGGCTGCCCTCGGCATAGACGTAGTTGCGGTCAATCTGCACGGTGACGCCCTTTGCTATTTCGATGGTGAGGTAGGATTCGCCTTCGTTGAGTGATTTTACTACGCCATGCACGCCACTGGCTGTGATGACCTTGCTGCCGATGGTAAGACCCTTGCGGAAATTCTCGATTTCCTTCTGACGCTTACGCTGTGGCTTGATCATGAAGAAATAGATAATGGCGAACATGGCAACAATCATGATGATCATGCTCCAATCGAATCCGCCCTTTGCAGCACCCTGTGCTGCTTGAATCATTGTAAACATAGTTCTTATTGATTATGATAGATAATTCTTGTTTATTATAATAATGTGTCACGATTTGGAGAGCTTGTTCTCCTTCTTGAGTTTCTTCGCCACCGCATCGATGATGCCATTGACGTAGCCACCGCTCTTGGGTGTGCTGTACCACTTGGCAATCTCGACGTATTCGTTGATGGTGACAGAAACGGGTATCTGCGGAAAACTGAGGATTTCTGCCACAGCAATCTGCATGATGATGACATCCATGTAGGCAAGGCGGTTGAACTCCCAGTTCTTAACGCTCTGGCTGATGAGTGTGCGGTAGTACTCGTCGTTGGTGATGGTGCGTCGGAAGAGTCGGATAGCGAAATCCTGATCTTCGATGTCCTTGTATTCGGGCACGAGCTCCTGGTTGGCACCGTTGGCAGGGTCGAAACGCTTGATGGTCTTGAGCACGAAGGTGTCCACCACCTCGCGGTCATCGTTCCAGTAGAGGCTCTGCTCCTCAAGGATGTCATCGATGCGCTCATCCTTCATGATGATATTCTTGTAAAGTTTGCGCCACAACTCGCGGTCATCTGCATAGGTGGCCTTCTCCAGCGCCATATACTCCTTGTAGTACTCGCTCTGAACAATGTCGGCATACAGTTTCTTGATGTAGTCGAGGTCATTGTTCCAAGACTTCTTCTTGGTGTCAACAAACTCTTGCAGTTGCTTGTTCTTTTCCAGCTGTGCAGCAAACTGATTGTCGGCAAATCGGTGGCTGACCACCTCGTCAATATGCCCGATGCGGTTCATCTGCTCTCTGTGCTCCACATCCTCGAAGGCGTAGCGCGACACGCTCACGATGAGCAACAGCATGTAGTTGTAAAGATCATAAGCCTTGGACAGACTAAAAAGCAGTTCCTTTTCGGCAGTATCAAGGCTTTTCCCACCGTTCTGGTAGAAAGCATAAATGAGTTGTACAATTTTCAGACGAATAAGTGTGCGGTTTATCATAATTCAAAAACTCTTTTTTGTGTGTGTTCTTTTTGTATTGGTGAAAACTTGTGCTGTTTCGATGTTGTAAATAATTTGAGTGCAAATTTAGGGAATTTCTTTGAAAAAAAGGGCTTTTCACAAGAATGATTGCATGAAAATGAAAAAAAACAGCCCAAAATCTTGTGTAAACGAAAAAAAAGTAACAATTTTGTGGCAAATTTCAAGAACATACATATTTACAATAACAATATTATGGGTGATACAGACAAAGACTTGGTGTACTCTGAGAGTATCAAGGCGGGCAAGCGCATCTATTATTTTGATGTGAAGCAGAGCAGAAATGGCGACCGCTACATTGCCATTACGGAGAGTAAGAAAATCAATGAGGGTACAATGGACAACCCTCGCTTCGTGTTCGAGAAACACAAACTGTTCCTCTATAAGGAAGACTACGAGAAGTTTGTTGACGCGTTGATGAAGACATTGGACGTGGCAAAGGGCAACGCTCCTGCTGTGGCTCCTGTTGCCGAAACTCCAGCACCTACTGAAGCTCCAGCCGCTGCTGCTCCAGCCGCAGAAGAGGCCGCTCCAGCAGTGGAGGCCGCTCCAGCTGAAACGACAGCAGAGGAACCTGCAGAAAAGAAGAGTTTCCTTGACAAGGTGAAGGATATTTTCTAATAGATTACGGTGCACATTCTGACACATAATCGTGTCGGAATGACACTGTTTCTTAAGGGAAAAGTCTCAAATCTTATATGTAACAAGAATTTTCCGGGTAAAACTTTTGTCATATTCGGCAAAAGTCGTACCTTTGTGCCGCTTTTTTGGGCAACACATCAAGCCCCACCTCGGTGGAGGGTATCGTGTGATGGCGAATTAAGCGCAGAAGGTATGCTGTATGGGGTGTCCCTATGGCTGCCGAAAGTAAACTTAATTTATAGTAACACAAAACTTAAAAAATGAAAGAAATTACATTGAACGCCCAGACTCGCAAAGAGTTTGGCAAGAAGGCAAGTCGTGACCTTCGTCGCGCTGGTCAGATCCCAGCAGTTTTCTATGGAGTTGAGAAGGATGAGAAAGGCCTTCCAGTAGCAAAGTCAATCCAGATTTCAGAGAAGGAACTGGCAAAGCTTCTTTACACTCCTAATGTGTATATCGTAAACCTCGTGGTAGATGGTAAGGCTGTTAAGGCTATCCTCAAAGATCTGCAGTGTGACTTCGTGACAGACCGTCCTGTTCACGTTGACTTCTACGAAATCACAGAAGACAAGCCTGTTGTGATTGAAATCCCAGTGAAGCTCAACGGTCTCGCAGAAGGTGTACGTGCCGGTGGTAAGCTTGCACTCAACGTTCGCAAGTTGGCTGTAAAGGCTCTCTACACTCAGTTCCCTGATACACTTGACATCGATGTGACCAACCTCGCATTGGGCAAGGCCATGAAGGTAGGCGAACTCTCTTACGAAGGTCTCGAAATCATCACTTCAAAGGAGGTGGTTGTATGTGCCGTTCGTATGACTCGTGCTGCTCGTGCCGCTGCTGCTGAGGCTGAGTCAAATGAGGAATAATCCTTAAGGGAAGAAACAATATCCTATGAGGGTGTATCGGCGGTCGTCAGACCTGTGGTACACTCTCTTTATATAATATAATGTATGTGGTTGTTTAATTTCTTTCGGCGGAAGAAGTCGGAAACGGAAGATAGTGGTATGAAGTATTTGATTGTTGGTCTTGGAAACATCGGCTCTGACTATGCAGGTACCCGTCACAACATAGGGTTCCGTGTTGTGGATGCTTTTGCCACGAAACAGGGCGCAGAATGGGCGGACAAGCGATATGGCTTTGTCGCCAAGACCCGTGTGAAGAATGCCGAACTCATTCTCCTCAAGCCTTCCACCTATATGAATCTGTCTGGTCAGGCGGTTCGTTATTGGGCGCAGCAAGAGAAGATTCCTGTGGAACGCATCCTTGTCATTGTCGATGACCTCAGTCTTCCTGTTGGTAAGATTCGTATGCGTGGTAGCGGAAGTGCTGGAGGACACAACGGATTGAAGAACATTGAATCGTGCATGATGACCCAGAACTATGCCCGCATTAAATTCGGCATTGGCAATGAGTTTCCTAAGGGGACACAGATAGACTTCGTACTGGGTCAGTTCAGCGATGAGGACAACAAACTCATCGATGAGAAACTTGATTATGTGGGTGAGATGATCAAGAGTTTTTGTTTGCAGGGGCTCGACCGCACGATGAACCAATATAACAAGAAATAATGGAAGCACGATTAGATAAATGGCTATGGGCGGCACGTGTCTTCAAGACGCGTTCCATCGCTGCCGACGCCTGTAAGAATGGGCGTGTTACGATGGCAGGTGTGAAGCAAAAGGCTTCCAAGATGATCAAGGAAGGCGACGTCATCGAAGTGCGCAAGCCTCCTATCACCTATGCCTTCAAGGTACTCAAGGCCGTTCAAAATAGGGTGGGAGCCAAACTCGTGCCCGAGGTGATGGAGAATGTTACAGCCCCCGACCAACTTGAGCTCCTTGAGATGAACCGTATCAGCGGCTTTGTGGGTCGTGCAAGAGGTACGGGACGTCCCACGAAAAAGGAACGCCGTGAATTGGACGAATTCATCCAGCCTGCTTTCTTTGGTGATTTTGACTTCGATTTCGATGATGATGATGACGATGAAGAAGAAGATCTAGACAAGTGAGGAGTCGCAAGTGTAGGATAGGGTAGATGGAAACAGCGGGGCTTCAAATCTTGTTTTTGAGGTCAAAAAAGTGTACTTCCATGAGGTGAAGAAAGAAAAAACATTAATTTTTAGAGTTTTTTTTTGTGCTGTGATTGATTTGTGTTATCTTTGCAAACTTTCTAATTGATAACACATTGACCTGACGAATGGCAAATAAAGGTAAATCGAAAAATAAGAAGAACAACAAATACGCAGCGGCTCAGAAGGAGAAGCTGTCGGCAAGTGATTTTTTTGTAGGCTTCGGAAAATGGGAAACAATCTCGTTTTGTGTGGGTCTGCTGATTGGTGTCGTTGCGCTCTTCATGCTGGTGGCGTTTGTTTCCTATCTGTTTACGGGTGAAGCGGACTATAGTCTGCTGGAAAGTCATACGGATCCCCTGAATAGCGGACTGCACTACAAGAATGTGTGTGGTTCGTGGGGTGCTATAGTGGCGTTCTTTTTCCTGAACGACTTGTTCGGATTGGCGTCATTCATTATGATTCCTTATTTGATCATTCTGGCGATGAGGATGATGCGCATCTTCAAGTTCACGCTGATCAGAAAGTTCATCCTGTTTACGGTGCTGATGTTGTGGACGAGTGTATTCTTGTCTGCTTTTGGCTATTTGTTCCCTTACTTCGAGGGCTCATTTGTGAAATTAGGTGGCAATCACGGCATTCAAGTCGTGAAGTTTCTCACGCAGTTGGTGGGTACTCCCGGTCTTTTGGCTGTACTGGTGGTGACAGCTGTGCTCTATCTTATCTACCTGAGCGCGAAGACGATTGAAGTCATTCGTGATTTGTTCCGTCTGAACTTCTTGAAGAAGATGAGTCCTGAGCGTTGGAAGCGCTTGGTGAATAAGGACGAGGATGATGACGATGAAGAAGAGGATGAGGAAGACGAATCTTCTGATGAGGTGATTGGACAGCAGACACCAGAAGAAACGGTGGAGGTAGTATTTCCTGTAGAGGGAAGAATTGACGAGCCTGATGAGAATGATGAAAATGAAGGCAAGGATGAGGCCGAAGAGGATGAACTGGAAGATGAGAAGAATGCTCGTGGTGAGTCGGAAGGGAAGGGCAAGAAGGATGATGGAACGAAGATGGACATCGAAGCGAATGAGACGGAGAAGGGTAGTGGAAAGATAGATCGTGGTGACATCAACACGCCCTACGACCCTAAACTGGATTTGGAACACTATAAATATCCCACGCTGAATTTATTGAGGAAGGCAGATGATCAGGGACCTCAGATTGATATGTTTGAGCAAAATGCGAACAAGAACCGTATCATCGAGGTGTTGAGACAGTTTGGTGTGGAAATCAAGAGTATCAAGGCGACGATTGGTCCGACCATTACACTCTATGAGATTGTGCCTTCAGAAGGTACGCGCATCAGCAAGATTCGCAATCTGGAAGATGACATTGCCCTGTCGCTGGCTGCTGAAGGTATCCGTATCATTGCGCCGATTCCAGGTAAGGGAACGATTGGTATTGAGGTGCCGAACAAGAAGAAGTGCATCGTCTCGATGGAGAGTGTCATCAACAGTCGCACCTATCAGGAGAGCAAGATGGAACTTCCTTGTGCTGTGGGAAAGACCATCAGCAATGAGGTGTTCATGTTCGACTTGGCAAAGGCGCCTCACCTCTTGGTGGCTGGTGCGACAGGTCAGGGTAAGTCCGTGGGTCTGAATGCCATCGTGACTTCGTTGCTCTACAAGAAGCATCCGTCAGAGTTGAAGATTGTGATGGTGGATCCCAAGAAGGTGGAATTCAGCATATACAGCCCGATTGAGAATCATTTTTTGGCACGTCTGGAGGAAGAAGAGGACTGCATCATCACTGATGTGCAGAAGGTGGTGAAGACCTTGAACTCTCTATGTGTGCTGATGGATACGAGATATGACCTCCTGAAACGTGCTCATGCAAGAACCATCAAAGAATATAACGAGATGTTCAAGGCTCGTCGTCTGAACCCTGAACATGGACACGAGTACATGCCTTACATCGTGGTGATTGTCGATGAGTTTGGCGACCTCATCATGACGGCAGGTAAGGAAGTTGAATTGCCGATTTGCCGCATTGCGCAGTTGGCTCGTGCTGTGGGCATCCACATGATCATCGCCACGCAGCGTCCGCAGGCTAGCATCATCAGCGGTGCCATCAAGGCGAACTTCCCCACAAGAATTGCTTTCAAGGTAAGTTCGATGATGGACTCACGTGTGATTCTCGACCGTGCTGGTGCCAACCAGTTGATTGGTAAGGGTGACATGCTCTATTTAGGCAGTGCAGAACCAGTGCGTGTCCAGTGTGCTTTTGTCGATACGCCCGAGGTGAACGACATCTGTGCTTACATCGCCAAGCAGCAGTCATTCATGCATCCGATGTATCTGCCAGAAGTGGTGGATCCTGAAGGTGATGCCGCTGGTGGTATGGGCACTGTGGACAAGGGGCATCTTGACCCGATGTTTGCCGATGTGGCGAAGTTTGTGGTGAACAACCAGAGTGGTTCTACCTCGATGATTCAGCGTAACTACTCGATTGGTTACAATCGTGCCGGCAAGATTATGGATCAGTTGGAACGTATGGGCGTTGTGGGTCCACAGGTGGGAGCCAAGCCTCGTGAGGTGCTGATTAAAGATCCGATAACGCTGGATAGTTTGTTGAATACACTATAAAAATGAGATACTGAAATAATGAAATCATGAAGGCAGATATGATGAAGAAGATAACATTGACATTGATGTTGCTTGTTTTGACGGTGATGTCGTATGCACAGACTGCGACACAGTTGTTGGACAGGTCGGCAGCCACTTTGAGAGCGGCTGGCAATGTGAAGATTGGCTTCACGATGGAGGTGGAAGGTGGTTCCTCGACGGGCTACATCAAGCTGCAACGTCAGAAGTTCGTGATCAACATGGGAGGCTCCATCACTTGGTTTGACGGCAAGACGATGTGGACCTATGTGCAGGCGAATGACGAGGTAAATGTGACAACACCCTCTGCTGATGCGGTGGCAAAGATGAACCCTTACGCCTTCCTATCCTTCTACAAGAAAG
Organism: Bacteroidaceae bacterium; assembly: GCA_017534815.1. Classification (GTDB taxonomy): domain Bacteria; phylum Bacteroidota; class Bacteroidia; order Bacteroidales; family Bacteroidaceae; genus Minthosoma. Next base: position 55,824 of record JAFXVS010000021.1, read on the forward strand.
GTTACACGGCTAAGATGGGAAAGAGTACAGCCAAAGAACATGAGGTGATTCTGACAGGCAAGCAAGGGAGTCCCTACAAGAAAGTGGTGGTGCGCATCAACAAATCGACCCGCTATCCATCTGTCATCACGATGACCTCTTCCAAGGATGCTGTGACGACGATTCGTTGCAACTCTTTCCTGAAGAATCAGAAGTATAAGGACTCGACGTTCCAGTTCAATAAGAAGAACTATCCTAATGCAGAAATTGTCGATTTGAGATGACCTTTTCCAGAGCCTGGCTTCTTTATCGTTCCATCTCTCAAAACCAGCGGTTGCAGACACGTCGCCACCCGATGTTTGAGAAGAACCTGGCAATGAAGATTCTGAGTTACTTCTTCGTTGCTTTCTGGGCAGTTTATTTGGTCATGCTTGGTTTCACGGCCTTTTCTTATTTCGAAGGTTCAGCCTTGGAGGCATTCGACTGGATTGATGGGGGCATGATTTGGTTCCTCATCGTCGATTTCCTCTCCCGATTCTCTATGCAGGAAACCCCTGCGCAGAACATCAAGCAATACAAGCTTCACAACATTCCGACAGGCTTCTTGCTCCACACCTTCTTGTTGCGCATGGGGCTGCAGCCATACAACCTCTTCTGGGCATTCTTCTTCGTTCCATTCGGACTTCGTGCCATTCCTCAGTTCTACGGCATCATGGGCTTCTTCGGCTTCATCATTGGCTGGTGGCTCATGTATGTGCTCAACAGTTATTGGTATCTGTTTTGGCGCACTTTGATGAACAGAAACTTCTTCTTTGTCATCATTCCCCTGATCATCTATGCGGCATTGGCCTATTTCGGCATCCTCTTCGACTCCGACAACCAATGGCTGTTTACGGGCACCATCCACCTCATGCGTGGCTTCTGCCAGTGGAATCCCTTGTGCTGGTTGTTCTTCCTCATTGCTGTGGTGCCGCTCTACCTCGTTAATTTCCGTTTGCAGCGTGTCGCCATCTATGTGGAGATTGCCAAGACGGAAGTGGTCAAGCAGTTCAAGACGCATAACATGACCTTCCTCGATCGCTTTGGCGTGATTGGCGAATATCTGAAACTGGAAATGATATCGATGGTGCGCAACTTGGTGGTTCGTAAGCAGTTCATCACAGGCTCCTTGTGTATGCTCATGTTGTGTGGCCTCTTCTCCTTCTCCGACATTTATGACGATTTTCCCCTGATGCGCGTGTTCATCTGCATCTATTGCTTTTCATGTTTTGGAGTGATGACGCTGACCACAGTGATGTGTGCAGAAGGAAACTACATTGATGGGTTGATGGTGCGCAGGGAGACCGTGCTGTCACTGCTGAAGGCCAAGTACTATTTCCAGTGCCTGCTGCTGATCGTGCCGTTGCTCTTCTCGCTCATGCCCGTGATGGAGGGCAAGATCTCCTGGCTGACGGCGTTGGGATGCATGCTGTTCACGTCGGGTGCCGTGTTCCCTTTCATCTTCCAGTTGGCCGTCTATAACGACGTCACCATCCATCTGAACGAGAAGCTGACCAAGAAAGGACGCGACACCAAGGTGCAGATGCTCATGTCGAGCGCGGCACTTTTCCTGCCCATGCTCCTCATGTATTCGCTGGTGGAATTTTTTAACGACGACATCGCCGCCATCTCGATGATCTCCGTCGGACTGATAGGGACGCTGCTGCATCCCTGGTGGCTCCGCAACATATACAAACGATTTATGAAACGTCGATACGACAATATGGACGGATTCAGGAACTCAAGATAGATATGAACTTAACAATCGAAAAACTGACCAAATCTTTTGGCGAGAAACAAGCCCTCAACATCGACCACTATGCCATCCACTGTGGCGAGACGATTGGTCTGGTGGGCAATAATGGGGCAGGGAAGACCACCCTGTTCCGCATCATCCTTGACTTGCTCCATGCCGACACGGGATGTGTGACGATCGATGGCATTGTCGATGGAATGCCCGTGTCGTGCGACACCTCCAAGAGCGAAGCATGGAAGGCCTACACAGGTGCCTTTGTCGATACGGGCTTTCTCATCGACTATCTGACGCCAGAGGAATACTTCCGCTTCATCGCCAAGATCTCAGGCATTCCCGATATAGTGCTGCGCGACCGACTCCTCCAGTTCGATGGCTTCATGAACGGCGAGATTTTAGGGCAGAAGACGCTCATCCGCAACCTCTCCATGGGCAACAAGCAGAAGGTCGGCATCATTGGTGCCATGCTCCACTATCCCCAACTCCTCATTCTCGACGAGCCCTTCAACTTCCTCGATCCCACCTCCCAGCTCGCCATGAAATATCTGCTTGAGACCTACAGTAAGGAGCATCATGCCACCATCATCGTATCGTCCCACAACCTCACCCACACCCTCGACATCTGTTCGCGCATCACCCTGCTCGAACATGGTCTCATTATCAAGGACTATGATCGCGACTATGCAATGTTGACTTCCGAAATCGAGGCATATTTCAAAGGAAATATCAATATTTAAGTCGAAGAAGTGTTTTTTTCACTTAATACTTTCTCCGAACCACAGAAAAGCTGTATCTTTGCATTTGTTTTCTGTGGCACATCCAATTTGTGTCTCAATGTTTAGAAAAACTCATAAGTATTTATCATTAAATAACATCAACAACATTTTTTATTATGAAGATTTCGAGAATCGACCACCTTGGAATAGGTGTGGAGAGCATCGACGCAGTGCTCCCTTATTTCGAAAATGTGCTTGGCCTGAAGTGCTATGCAGTAGAAGAAGTGGCTGACCAGAAGGTGAAGACCGCCTTCCTGAAAGTTGGCGAAGTGAAACTGGAATTGCTCGAACCAACGTCTCCCGAGTCAGCTGTTGCGAAGTGGCTGGAGAAGGGTGGCAAAGGTGTTCACCATGTGGCTTTCGCCGTTGAAGACGGTGTGGCTGAGGCACTCGTAGAGGCTGAAGGCAAGGAGATTCGTCTGATTGACAAGACTCCTCGTGCTGGTGCTGAGCAGATGAACATCGCTTTCCTGCACCCCAAGTCAACAGCCGGCATTTTGACAGAACTTTGCGAACCACAGAACAAGTAAGACTATGAGTAAGCAGACAGAAAGAATACAGGAGTTGATCGAACTCCGTCAGAAAGCGCGTCTGGGCGGTGGCGAGAAAGCTATCGACAAGCAGCACGCTAAAGGCAAGTTCACGGCACGTGAGCGTATTGCTATGCTCCTCGACGAGGGCAGTTTTGAAGAGTACGACATGTTCAAGCTCCACCGTTGCACCAACTTCGGTATGGAGAAGAAGCAGTATCTGGGCGATGGTGTCGTAACCGGTTCAGGTACGATTGGTGGTCGTCTCGTGTTCATTTTCGCTCAGGACTTCACGGTCAATGCTGGTTCACTCTCTGAGACGATGAGCCAGAAGATTTGCAAGATTATGGATATGGCCATGAAGGTGGGTGCTCCAGTCATTGGTTTGAATGACTCAGGTGGTGCTCGCATCCAGGAGGGTATCAACGCTTTGGCTGGTTACGCAGAAATCTTCCAGCGTAACATTATGGCTTCAGGTGTGATTCCTCAGATTTCTGGTATCTTCGGTCCTTGTGCTGGTGGTGCCGTGTACTCTCCTGCTCTGACCGACTTCACTCTCATGATGGAGAACACCTCATTCATGTTCCTGACAGGTCCTGCTGTGGTGAAGACTGTGACTGGCGAGGATGTGGATCAGGAGAGTTTGGGTGGTGCATCTGTTCACTCTACCAAGTCAGGTGTGACTCACTTCACAGCTGCCACAGAGGAGGAAGCTATGGCGATGATTCAGCAGCTCATCTCTTACATTCCTCAGAACAATCAGGAGGAGACTCCACGTGTGGAATGCACAGACCCTATCGACCGTCTGGAGGATTCCCTCAACGAAATCATCCCTGACAATCCTAATCAGGCATACGATATGTACAAGGTCATTGCGGCCACTGTCGATAATGGCGAATTCTTTGAGGTGCAGCCACGCTACGCTCAGAACATCATCGTGGGCTTCGCTCGCTTCAACGGTCGTTCTGTGGGTATCGTTGCCAACCAGCCTAGCAAGTTCGCAGGTGTGCTCGACTGCAACGCCTCTCGCAAGGGCGCTCGTTTCGTTCGTTTCTGCGATGCCTTCAACATTCCAATCGTCAGCTTCGTCGATGTGCCAGGCTTCTTGCCAGGTACAGGTCAGGAGTACAACGCTGTCATCCTGCACGGTGCCAAGTTGCTCTATGCTTACGGAGAAGCTACAGTGCCAAAGGTGACTGTCACGCTCCGCAAGTCTTATGGCGGTTCCCACATCGTGATGTCATGTAAGCAGCTTCGTGGCGACATCAACTACGCATGGCCATCCGCTGAAATCGCCGTGATGGGTGCCAGTGGTGCAGCCGCTGTGCTCTATGCTCGCGAGGCCAAGCAAATCAAGGAAGAGGGTGGGGATGCTAAGGCATTCATCGCTGAGAAGGAGGAAGAATACTCCAAGCTCTTTGCCAACCCCTATCAGGCTGCTAAGTATGGCTACATTGATGATGTCATCGAGCCACGCAACACACGTTTCCGTGTCATCCGCGCCCTCGAGCAGTTGGCCAACAAGTCACTCACTAATCCCGCAAAGAAGCACGGTAATATTCCATTGTAAACATTATGAGAAAGTTATTATCAATCGTCTCATTCCTCATAGCATCCTCAGCTGCTATGGCACAAGGCGCACACGACTTCAAGCTCAACGAGGTCTTTGTGCTGGGATGCCCCAAGCAGTGCACGGCTGTGGACGATAGCGGCTATGTGTCGCCTGCTATCGCAGAATCATGCCCCAAGCCTGAGTTCTATGTGGATGAATATGCTCAGCCAGCCTCTTGGATTGAGATTGAGAACACTTCTTATTCGACCCACGACATAAGAAACTGTTTCCTCACCATCAATCCCGCTGTGCTTGACAAGAACATGTCTGCACCTGAGCGTGAAAAACTCATGTCAGTCATTCCTGCGGGCGATCCACGCACATCCATTGGCGCCAAGCAGCGCATCACATTCTTTGCTGATGGCCACACGAATCGTGGTACGCTTCACCTCAACTTCACGTTGCCTGTGGGCGAGCCTTTCACCATTTATCTCTTCGACGGTAACGCGGTCGATTTGCTCGACTCCGTACGTGTGGAAGCCCTCCCTGTAGGTTCCAGTTACGCTCGTCTCGACGAGGGCAAATGGCAGGTATGTGAAGCCGATGACATGACGCCCAACGCTCCCAACGTGACCTACAACAACGACAAGATCAAGGAGTTCAAGGAGAAAGACCCACACGGCATCGCTATGACCCTCATGTGCATGGGCGTCGTGTTCTCCTGCCTCATTCTGCTCTTCGTCTTCTTCCATATCTTCGGTTGGGCGATGAACCGTGCTGCTAAGTTAGCCCGTGTACGTGCTATCCGTGCCATCCACGAGCAGGCAGCAAGGGTGGTCGAGATGGCCAAGCAAGGTACTACTGAGACCAAAGGTGTCGAGATGGAGAACTACGCTGCCGCTATCGGTCTGGCGCTCCACGAATACTTTGGTGGTACTCACGACCTTGAGTCAGGTATCCTCACCATCAATCAGACACCAACTACCTGGGCAGACAAGAGCCACGAGCTTCGTGTCACCCCACAGCATCATCAAGCAAACTAAATCATTATTAAAGCAATGAAAGAATATAATTATAAGATTAAGGGTGCTCCTTACAATGTGAAGATTCAGGGCATTGAAGAGAACATCGCAAAAGTTGAGGTCAACGGCATCGAATTCGAGGTGGAACTCGAGAAGCCAGTAGCTCAGCCCAAACCAGTGGTGCGTGCCGTTGCCGCTCCCGTCAAGACGATTGAGGCTCCCAAGGCAGCTCAGGAAGCAGTCGAGGCAGGCGTATCAGCTGTTCGCGCTCCGCTGCCAGGCACCGTCAACGACATCAAGGTCACAGTGGGTCAGGCAGTCAAGAAGGGTGAGACACTTGTCATCCTCGAGGCCATGAAGATGGAGAACAACATCGACTCTGACCGTGACGGAAAGATTCAGGAAGTGAAGGTTCAGAAGGGCGACACCGTGATGGAAGGTTCCATCCTCGTCACGATTGCGTAACAAGATAGTCAATTGTAAATCGTCAAATTGTAAATTACTATGATGTTACTCGAAAGTGTTTCCACAATGGACTTTATCGGAACCAAGCTCGTTGACTTCCTGACATACACAGGCTTCGCCAATGTAGAATGGGCCAACATCATCATGATAGCTGTGGGCGCCTTCTTCATTTGGTTGGCCATCAAGAAGGACTTCGAGCCGCTGCTGCTCATTCCGATAGGTCTCGGCATCATTTTGGGAAATATCCCCTTCAAGGATGCCGGTCTTGAAATAGGTCTTTACGAGGACAACTCCGTACTCAACATCTTCTATCAAGGTGTTCGTCTCGGATGGTATCCTCCTCTCGTGTTCCTCGGCATTGGCGCTATGACCGACTTCTCGGCGCTCATCGCCAATCCAAAACTGATGCTAATCGGCGCAGCTGCCCAGTTTGGTATCTTCGGTGCTTACATGGTGGCACTTGCCCTCGGCTTCGAGCCCAACCAGGCAGCAGGTATCGCCATCATCGGTGGTGCAGATGGTCCTACAGCCATCTTCCTCTCCAGCAAGTTGAGCCCCAACCTCATGGGAGCCATCGCCGTGTGTGCCTACTCCTATATGGCACTCGTTCCTGTCATCCAGCCAGGCATCATGAAGCTGCTCACCACTAAGGCACAGCGTCAGATTAAGATGAAGCCAGCCCGTCAGGTCAGCCAGACAGAGAAGATGCTCTTCCCCATCGTCGGACTGCTCATCACCACCTTCATCGTTCCGTCAGGTCTTCCCCTGCTCGGCATGCTCTTCTTTGGTAACCTCCTCAAGGAATCCACCAAGACGACTCGCCTTGCAAAGACAGCAGGCTCAGCCCTCAACGACATCGTGGTGATGCTCCTCGGTCTCACCGTAGGTTGCTCCACCCAGGCATCAGAGTTCCTCACTTGGAACACCATCTTCATCTTCATCATCGGTGCATGCGCATTCGTTGTGGCCACAGCCAGTGGCGTCATCTTCGTTCACATCATGAACATCTTCCTCCCCAAGGATCAGAAGATCAATCCGCTCATTGGCAACGCAGGTGTGTCAGCCGTTCCGATGGCTGCCCGCATCTCCCAGAACGAAGGTCTCAAGGCCGATCCCCACAACTTCCTTCTCATGCACGCTATGGGTCCGAACGTTGCAGGTGTCATCGGTTCCGCTGTTGCCGCAGGTGTTCTCCTCGGCTTCCTCTCGTAAGAGCTACACATTATTATATATATGGCAAGGGACGTTCCTTTTGGAGCGTCCCTGCTGTTTTTGTGGATTGACGTACTTCTTTTTTTATTATAGGTCGCATTCGCTCAAAATCGACAAAAATCTAAGTCAAAATCTTCAAAAAAATGGCAATAGGAATTAGTAAACAATCCACCAGTTTGGCTACGCCGAGCTGAAGGTTCTCGGTAAGAAACCATAAGTTTGTCGTAATGCTCCATCTGTTTGTTGCTTTGGGTTAGAACTGACCTGAAATTACGCCAGTTAACTCGATTCATCAAACGAGTTAACTCGATCGATGAAATGAGTTAACTCAGGGTC
>JAFXVS010000022.1 GCA_017534815.1 Bacteroidaceae bacterium
CTTGCCAGCATCAAGAATCCGTTGCTGATAGTGTTCTTAGGGGCGCTGCTCACTGCCATCATACAATCCTCTTCGGTGCTCACCTCCATCGCCATCACGATGGTCGTGGCGGGACTGCTCTCGCTCAACCAAGGCATCTACCTCACCATGGGTTCCAACATCGGCTCGTGCGTAGTGGCCATCATGGCGGGCATGACCAGCGGCCGGAATGCCAAACGAACAGCACTCATTCATCTGTTTTTCAATGTAATGGGCGTGGTGCTTTTCCTGCTTATCGCTCTGCTGTTACATCTTTTTACCAAAGGGGATTGGAGCTTCGGGAAGGTGTTCGAAATCCTGTTTCCACACGCTCCACAGGTGCAGTTGGCTATGTTCCACACGGTTTTCAACGTCTGCACCACATTGGTGGCCCTGCCTATGACAGAAGCATTGGTCCGCCTGGTTTGCCGCATCATTCCCGACCATGTTTATGACCATAAAGATGACAAGTTCCATCTGCATTTCCTTGACGATTCGATGTTGGCGACCCCCGCTTTGGAGGCAATAGCTTTCCATGCCTCTTCGATGACAAGTACCTTACGGTTCTTCTTGATACGCATTTTCTGGATGAATACATCCATGATAATAAGCGTAACCAGAGGGAAAAGAAGCGGGTCATCCTTGATGGAGTCAATCTCAAACACGATGAAGGTCTCATCAAAAAGGGCTGTGTCCAGATTCTCATTGAGGGTGAGTTCGTGGTTGCCGTCCCTGTAGAAGTCCTTCAGAAGGTAGTTGTAGGTTGCCAGGTCAATGCCTTCGAGATGGTTGTCTCTCACAATCTCTGGAATACGCTTAGTGCTGTATTCATAGAAGGTATTGAACGAAAGTTCCTTAACCGTTCCTAAACGGAAGTGGGCATCATAATACTCCGTGATGACATCCTCAATCAAATGGTCTTCCGTCTTGGTTATCTTGCCATTGGTTCCTTTCCAGATAAGCATGATAAGGTTCTTTAGGAAGCCTATCTTCTCGATGTTCAGTTCCTCGCGGTTGATGGCAAAGGGATTCATCGTGATAGGATGCTCCTCGGTGTAGCTGATATACTTGCCGTTGACATAATCGCATAGTCCTTCATAGGAGTTACCCGTATCTACCAACACAATGTCGGTGTTCTGCTCCCACAACTGGCGAACCATGCTGTTGGTGAAGAATGACTTACCACTTCCAGAAGGCCCCAAGATAAAGAAGTTACTATTGTCAGTAATCTTATTCTTACCTTCCTTACCGCTGATGTCAATAGCGACTGGCACTCCCTGCCTGTCTGTGTAATAGACTTTGAGAGGAGTGTCCTCGCTGTGCTGGATATGCTCCTTATACATGAGACAAGTAGCAGCATCGCTCAGCGTCAGGAAACGGTCATAGTCGGGGTTCATGCCATAGCAGTTGCCCGGGAACGAGTTCACAAACAGTTCCAGCTGATTGTAGGCCCGCTTGCTGATATGGATGCCCATACGACCAAAGGAGTTCTCCAGATGGTTGGTACACTTCTGAATGTCTTCGTCGATGGGCAACGACACTACGATATTGAAGTGGGCATAGACCAGCTGCTTGTTCTCTCTGGCTATCACATCCTGCACCTTCTTGATGTCCTCGACAGCAATGAGATTGCTGGGGTTGGGCATACTGGCATGGCGGTTCTTCTTTTTGTCGAGCAAAGAGAGTTCACGCTTCTGGTTCGGCATAAATATCATCTGATTGTAGATGACTGTCTCAGCCAAAGGTATGTTGTCCACAATAGACACAAGGTCAACCGGCATTGAAGTGTTATTGACCTCAATGTTGGTGTAAGGACGGATGACACTTGGGAGATTGATGCAGTCCACATCGACAAGGCTGTAAACCTTGCAGCGTTTATTGCCCATGCTGATACATTCATCGTCCACCTTGAAGTTGGTCATCGAGACAATCTTGTCGGTGAAGTTCATGGAGAAGTAACGGTCAACGTAGTTCCTGGCAGTGGCTCCATCCAGATAAGCGGAATCCACGCCGCTGTCTTTCAGCTGGTCTTTGACCTTACGAATCTTCACGAGGAAGTCGCGCCATTTCTTGTTGTCAAAAGAAAAGAGGTGGCTCTTTTTGTTTTCCTGCGTGATGATGAGATAGGTCTGGACATCAGTATAGGTGCGGCCTGTGAAGTAGCGGAAGTAGCTTTCACTCAGAAACTCATGGTTGTCATTTGTCTCATCATGGAATTGTTTCTTGATGAAGACATCCTGCTTGTGGATGGCATAGCCTTCGCCAAGGGTCTGGGCAAGTGCTGTGAGCAGATTGGTAAACTCATAATAGTTGTCAATGTTGGCAGAGTATTTCTGAACAGGGTTCTCTATCTTCAGAATGGCTGAGTATTCGCCAGTCTTAGTATAGAGCACACCGATGCCATCCACATCCTCCACAGAGAAGTAGATGTCCTGAAATATCTTCTTGCGCTTACCACCTGTGCCGAAAGCCTTGACGGAGGTGAACATACCCAAGAGGATGGCTGTAAATGCTATGAGTACGTACCAAATCATTGTTATTCGTCTGTTTCTTCCTCAGGGTCTGTGTATTCGTCAAGGATGTCCTCATCATCAGAGATAAGGTCATAATAGGCTTCCCAGTTCTCCATGTAAGTATCTATGTCGAGACACCCATTAAATGAATAATAAGGTTCCTCCGGCTCACTTACACCTTCGTACTTGCCACTTACAAATATACTGATGTCATTGACAATCGCATCTTTGAGTCTTTCAAGCAGAAGTTCCTGACCCTTTTCGCTGAAATCATCGAAGCTTTTGTGCCAGTCATCATCAATGAAGAAGAAAGAGAAGAACAGTGACTCGCTGGTTTTCCAGTCAAGGAACTCCACGAACACCACATCATTTGCTATACTTATGTCCACCTTGAAGTCGCTGGGCAACTGCACGAATCTTACACCGCGAGGTAATCGTTTTATTATTGTTATTTGTTTCATTGTCGAGATAGTTAGTTTCAAATAAAGGTAGGCCCATCCCGTCGAGAGGGTGAGCCTACCGATTACAGATGATTCAAATTGTGACACACTTGCTCATTTGTACTAACTTGAATTTTAGGGTTCACATCTTCGTTGAATAGGCATAGATGAATACTCC
>JAFXVS010000005.1 GCA_017534815.1 Bacteroidaceae bacterium
ATTCCTCGAACGAAAGGTGACCGACATTTTTCAGACGAAGAAGGAAAAGAAAGATGGTGAGGCGACCTTCACAGTGAAGCAGTTGAAGGCTCGTGGTCGTGATGTGGAGGACTGGCAGTTCAAGGTGTTGCCCGTGGATTCATGGGGAAGACCTGAGCAACTACTACCTAAAGAACCCATCGTTGGTGATCCAATGGAGTTGGTGGAGAAGTGGTTGGATGATGTGAAAGACTATATCGAATGGCCAGCCACACGCAAGACTATCAAGGAGGTGGCAATCAAGCCGCACCAGACAAACAAACCAAAGCAGGATGCCGACCTTCAGATGTTGCTGAATAAGCGCATACTGATTGAAAGCGACGTAAAACAAAACGGGTACTTCCTGCTGATGTTGAACGAAGCACCATTCTGATAATGACACCCCAAAAACCATGCCCCAATTCCCCTTATACCCCTAAAGGGGTATAGAAACCATTCCCCAAAGGTTCATGTAGGCCTCGCGCCCGCAATGCCCCTCTGCCCCGATGGGGAGGGGCAGGGGCATCGGGACACGCGACCACACATCGTCTCGCGCACACGCGCAAAAAATAAAATATATCAGCGAGGAGGCTTTTAGAGAAAGTTGGTAGTTATTCTTTGACAAGAATATAGTCATTCTTCCCGAAGAAGGTAGTTATTCTTTGGAGAGTTAATAGGGTAAGATATATGATTGAAGACTTTACCATCAAACGCATCAAGGACGCGGCAAGCATCGTGGATGTGGTGGGTGAGTTCTACTCACTCAGGAAATCGGGCACGGAGTACGAGTGCCTTTGTCCATTCCACCAGGATAGGCACATGGGCAGCTTCAAGGTGTCGCCACGTAAGAACATCTACACGTGTTTCAGTTGCGGGGAGACGGGTGGTCCCGTTGACTTCCTGATGAAGCATGAGAACCTGACATTCCCTGACGCGATTCGGTGGCTGGGAAAGAAATATGGCATTGAGGTGGAGGGCTCGGAGCAGTTCACGGTGAAACCTTCGGCACCCCACACTCCTTCCCCACCTCTGCCACTCTTGCAACTTCCCCCAGCGATGGTGAAGCGCACCCGTGACATCAGCAACGACAACCTATGCAACTGGCTGAGAAGCATCAAGTGGGACGGAGCACAACGGGCAAGGATTGACAAGGTTCTGAATGCTTACATGGTAGGCCACTCAAAAGATGGATTGACGGTGTTCTGGAACATAGACGAGGGTGGCATCATCAGGACAGGCAAGATGATGAAATATAAGCCAGACGGACATCGTGACAAGGATAGCATCGGAAACTTTGGATGGATTCACTCGCGGCTCTTCAAGGCTGGAAAGTTTGACGGTGAGCAATGGGACGTGAAAAAGACGCTGTACGGCATGCACTTGTTGAACCTTGCCAAACACGCCACCATCAACATCGTGGAGAGCGAGAAGACGGCACTCTTCATGTCTATCTGCTATGGTGGGATGGCGAGAAACTTATGGATGGCAAGCGGTGGCAAAAGTAACCTATCACGGGAGAAATTAAAGCCACTCATTGAGCAACGGCGCGACATTTTCCTCTATCCTGACCATGATGGAATCGAGGAATGGAAGGAGCAGGCAAAGCTCATCAACTATCCGAACTTATATGTAAAGACTGACATTGACAAAGAGTATTGGCGACCGGAAGACGGAGAGAAGGCAGACATTGCCGACATCCTTTTTCGCATCATACAGGGCAACGAGAGAGTGGAAAGCACAAAGGTGGTGGGTGACGTGCTGGAGGAGATGGCGAAGGAAAACACAGCACTACAACAGTTAATAGATACTTTTGAATTGGAAAAAATATGAATAAAGAGAAATTCAAAGTCATAGCAACAAAGGTCAGCACATTCGTGAAGGAACGCATAGGCAGAATATGCAAGAAGCGTGGCTTGAACGAGTATGAAATGCTTCAGATGATGTGCGATTGCATAGTACGTTACATGGATGACCGTCACAATCTCACACCAGAAATGGAACGGGTGATGAGCATATTCGAGCATTTGGATGGTTGGACAAACGCCTTCAACTTGGCTGACCATACCGCGGAATCCGACATCTGCGAAGCCTTCTATGTGATGAGCGCGAAGGGGAAGAAAGGTTTCCGTGTGATCCACGTGCAACGCCCTTGGTGGGACGGCGTGAAGACATGGAAACAGTCGGAGAACATCCAGCAGATGATGGAAAGGTTTTTCGAGGTCATGATGCCCGAACGCTACAAGAAACTCCGTCAGCTTGCAGTGGAGAAGGGAATGGAATCCCAACTCGACCTGCTCGACTACATGATAGACTCCCACATGGATGACGAGATGAACGGACAATATCGCCGAGAGTTTGAGGATGCGGCAAGGGCAGAAAACGGCAAGGCACTGACGTATGGCGAGCGCACCAAGCGGGTGAAACATCAAAGTGTGGATATGTACGAGCAGAGCAGTTTTGACTTTGATGACCGAAGCATCCATGATGCCGAACATGCCGAAGAGGAACGTCTCGAACGTGAACGCAACAGTGAAGAGGCAAGGAAGTGGCTGGAGGAACACAGCGACGGTGAAAGACCTTTTGGAATGGAATGGTAATAATTAACAAATACAACTATGGCAAAGAAAAAAGAAGAAAGACCTATGCGGATACCTTCATTGGTAGCCACAGAGCATGGCTACGCCGTCAACAAATGGTGTGGCAGTTGTAAGAACAAGGAAATTTTAGCCCACAACGGTGCAGAAGGCATCAGGTGGTGCGGAGTGGTAGGACACGAGATAGACGTGGATGACATCTGTACTGAGTATAAGATGAACGAAGCAATAGCAAGATTATAGCTTATGTTGAAGGTAATCAAGGAAGGCACCATCTTCATTCCCAACTACGAGGACTATGACCGTGTGTCATGGAATCACGGCGCATCAGTCTATCCTCAGCTGTGGCCAGAAGAGATGGCAGGCGAGGGTGCAATC
>JAFXVS010000023.1 GCA_017534815.1 Bacteroidaceae bacterium
ATAACCATGCCTTATTTTAGAATAACCCTGCCTTATTTCAGAATAACCCTGCCTTATTGCCCGACAGGAGGCTTGGCTTAATACTCGAAGGCGCTGCCACCCATGAATTCACGGAGAAGAGAGTAGGGGGGCAGGAGGTCCAGCGGGATGTCGTGGAAACGGTTCAGCACCCATGCCAGACGTTCCGCTTCTTCGTAGTTGGGATCGTCCTGGGGTACAGCCTTCAGCAGCGGCAGAGCTTTCGGCTTGAGCACAGCCAGCTCGTACTGGAAGGCGGTGCAGAAGTTCACGTCGGCATTCTGCTGGAAAGGCACAATCCACTTCTCTTCGCCTCGACGCACAGACGGCCAACGGGCAAGGGTCTCTGAGGCTGTCGTGTTGCGGAACTGCGCATCGCGCACCATACGCCGAATGAGGCGGTTGTCTGTCGTGCCATAGTAGGAGCCGTCGTCGTTCTTCGCCACTGTGAGTCCAGAGATGTAGATGCGGAAGAGAGATTCCTCTGGGATGTTACCCGTCAAGATAGGATTGAGCGCATGAATACCCTCCATGATGAGGATGGTATTGGGCTCCAAACGCATCCGTTTTCCTCCTGGAACGCTCTTGCCTGTCGGAAAGTCGTAACGTGGCAGTTCCACCTCCTCGCCCGCAAGCAGTTGCTGGAGATGCTGCTGGAAGAGGGCGATGTTGATGGCCTCGATATGTTCGTAGTCGTAGTCTCCCGTCTCGTCACGTGGGGTCTTGTCGCGATCCACGTAGTAGTCGTCGAAGGAGAGGCATTGGGCGACCAACCCTTTCTGATTGATGGCCTCGCTGAGTTTCTTGCTGAAGGTGGTCTTGCCGCTGGATGAAGGGCCTGCAATCAGTATGGCCTTCACCTGAGGACGGGCAGCAATCGCATTTCCAATCAACTCAAAACCGCGCCATTGGAGCGCCTCCGCCATCTTCACCATCCGGTCTGCCTTGCCTTCATCGATGACGCGATTCATCATACCAATGGAGTAGGGGACGGTCTTGAGTCGCTTGGTGAACAGATATTTGCCTTTCACGCGGGCAACCAAGAATTCAATCACTTCGTCAATCGGCTTGTCGCCCAATTCTTTCTTGAGTTGTTCGGCAATCTTCATGAAAGCGCCATTGACTTCAAACTTTTCTGTACTTCGATCGTTTCTGACGGTAAACATATTGGTTTAGAGTATAAAGTTTAGAGTTTAGGGTTTAGAGTTGGTGGGTTGGGGTTTTGTGTGGCAAAGGTAGTGATTTTAACTGAAAAACTTTTCACTTTTCACTTTTTTTCGTACCTTTGCACTCACTTTAGAGGATGATGGCCCCATAGTTCAATGGATAGAACAAATCTCTCCTAAAGATTAGATCCGGGTTCGATTCCCGGTGGAGCTACTTCGACAAGGTCAGTCTGGAAATCCATCTTTTTCTTTTTCGGCTTCGCGTAGGAAGTCGGGTGTACGTCGGATGTATTCGTAGCCGAATTGGCAACGGAGGCAGTCGCGTCGTTGGCAGTAGTTGCGATGCAGCTGGATGAGCGCTTGGGAGTCGGCCGCGTTCTCACAAGGGATGCCCGCCAAAGCCCAGTCGCGGATGATGGCGTTGTTCTCTGCCTTGAGCTGTTCCCACAAGGAGAAGGCACGGTCGCAGAGGGAGGTGTCGGACTTGTACTTGCCATAGGCGAAGAGGATGGGTGCGACGCTGTTGATGATGATGAGTTCTATGGTGGAAGGCGACAGGCTCTTCTCCATCGGTTGGGTGGACTGAGAGGCAAAGGTGTAGTGGGTTTGCCAGTAGTCGCTCACATGGGTCTGCAGCAATGCTGAAATCTCTGGGAGTGTCTCTGCGCTGAGCAATCGGGAGAGGTTGAGCCGCTGCTCGTAGTAGAGCATAGCGAGCTGGGCAATGCGGATGTGGGGAAAGTTCTGTGGACGAAGCCGCAGGAACTTCCAAGCGGCGTTGTTCATAGGGGTGAGTGAGAACTTCTGGCGCAGATAGTGGTATTCCCTTTGCAGCCGCAGGTAGTAGTCGTCTTCGTAGTGTACATCCAAGAGTCCTGCCTGACCGAAGAAGATGGCTTCTATCTGAAAGAGGTCATCACGATGTTTGCCGACAGCCATCATGGGAATGGACTGTGCCCATTGCTCGAAGGCATCGCCGTTGATGCCAAAGCCGAAGTTGCGGGCAAGGGTGACGAAGAGGGTGTCTTCCCAATTCTTTTCGAGGCTATCACGACGCTGCATGATTTGGCGGGTACGTTCCTCGAAACGCTCTAAGGTGAGGGAAGTCATCCAGTTGTGGATGAGGAAGGTGGAGAGGCCGCTGACTACATGGCGGCAGGGAGGTCGGCTGTCGTTGTGGCAGAGTTCTGCGTAGTTGTCACGGACGTAGGAGGGAACAGAGAGTTGCAGCTGGGGAATCTCCTGTCCGTTGGGGTAGAAGAGCTGCTGATCCACTTCGCAGGCCACGTGGAGGATGATGTTCTCGTAAGCGGCATCAGTATCGTGGTGATGACGGAACCAGTCGCTGGTCTTCAGGTGGAGTTCCACATTGCCCACCCACTCGACGCCGTCCAGCTTGATTTTCGCCCCCGTGAAGTCTGGACCTGCATCCGTATTGTGGATGCCAGGATTGAGCACCTCTAAAAGGCGCCCGTCTGTTGTCCGCAGTTCGCAGAGTGGAAAAATCTTGTGTTTCCACGTGTAGTGAAGCAGTTGTTCCATCGCTTATCTATTCATTTGAGGGTCAAAGTTACACAAAATTCCCTGTTCACTCGTCACTTCTCACTTAAAATCCTTATCTTTGCAGTGTTTTTTACGAATTGACATCAAAACAAAGGTAGAAAAGATGAAAATAGCATTGATAGGATATGGCAAGATGGGCAAGATGATTGAGCAGATAGCCCTGAGCAGAGGTCACGAAATCGTGAGCATCATCGATATCGACAATCAGGAGGACTTCGAGAGCGAGGCATTTGCCAGCGCCGATGTCGCCATTGAGTTCACCACCCCTATGACGGCCTATGGCAACTATCTGAAGGCCTGGAAGGCAGGTGTGAAGGTGGTGAGCGGCAGCACAGGATGGTTGAAGGAGCATGGTGACGATGTGAGAAAGGCATGCACAGAGGGCGGCAAGACTCTGTTCTGGGCGAGCAACTATTCGATTGGCGTGGCCATCTTCAGCGCCATCAACAAGTATCTGGCGACCATCATGAACCAGTTCCCTCAGTATGACGTGAAGGAGGAGGAGACGCACCATATCCACAAGCTTGACCATCCATCGGGTACCGGCATTACGTTGGCGGAACAGATTGTGGAACGTCTCGATCGCAAGAAGGATTGGACGATGGGCTATCTGCAGCAGCCTGACGGCACAGTGGAAGGAAGCGACGAGGTGGCTGCCGACCTGCTGCCCATCAGTTCCATCAGACGTGGTGAGGTGCCTGGCATCCACTCGATCACATGGAATAGCGAAGCTGACCAAATCACGATCACTCACGATGCGCATTCACGTCAGGGCTTTGCCTTGGGTGCTGTGATTGCCGCTGAGTTTACGGCACAGCATGAAGGATTGCTGAGTACGGATGACTTGTTTACTTTCTAATATCAAATTCAATTCTTCAATCTTTCAATTTTAGTTAGATGGGATTCGACTATAAAAGTTTCAAGAAGACGCGTTCGGGAGAGAACGCCAAGCCTGCATGGGCAGGTTGGAAATGGGTGAAGTTTGGCGTGGCAACAGCCTGCTATTTGGCTTTCCTCTATTGGGTAGAGTCTTGGTGGGGTTTGATTGTGGTGCCCTTCATCTATGATGTCTATATCAGCAAGAAAATCAAGTGGACGTGGTGGAAAGAGTTGGAGAGCGACATTGCCCGTACCATTATGAGTTGGGTGGACGCCATTGTGTTCGCCTTGGTGGCTGTGTATTTCGTCAATAACTTCTTCTTCCAGAACTATCAGATTCCTTCTTCATCGTTGGAGAAGACGCTGATGACAGGCGACTTCCTCTTGGTGAGCAAGATGAGTTATGGCCCACGCATTCCGCAGACGCCACTCACGATGCCGCTGACGCAGCACACCATCCCCATGCTGAACTGCAAGTCGTACATCGAATGGCCACAGTGGGAATACCGCCGTGTGAAGGGATTTGGAAAGGTGGAATATGGCGACATTGTGGTGTTCAACTATCCTGCTGGCGATACAGTGGCTGTCAACTATAACGGAGACTACTATAGCCTCTGCTACACGGAAGGATGTATGGCTGCCGCCGCGCAGGGATATGCGGTACCTATCATGGAACAGTTGTCTACAGCGGAACAGCAGGAGGTATTTAACCAGCTCTACGGACTTGGCAAACAAATCGTAGCCAACAAGACCAACGTGTATGGTAGTGTGATTACCCGTCCTGCTGACCGTCGTGAGAACTACGTGAAGCGTTGTGTTGGTTTGCCCGGTCAGACGCTCCAGATTAAGGATAAAATCATCTATGTGGATGGCAAGAAGCAAGAGACGCCTACGTTTGCTCAGTTCAATTATAAGGTCTATACACGCAACAGCCAGGTGCTGACCGATGAGATGTGCGAAGACCTGAACATCAGCGACGAAGACCGCGACAAGATTCTTGACCACAACCGAGGAATTCCACTTACCCATATGGCGGTGGAGGCGCTGCGTGCCAACAAGGAGTTTTGCGACAGCGTGGTGGAGGTCATCGACAACAACTGGTTGGATGAGACCAATGCCATTGACCACTCTTACAGCCTTGTTTATCCGCTCAATCATCAATATGGATGGACACGTGATAACTACGGTCCGATCTGGATTCCTGCGAAGGGAAAGAGCGTGAAGCTGACATTGGATAATCTGGCCATTTATGAGCGTCCCATCCGTGTGTATGAGAACAATCAGTTAGAGGTGAAGGACGGCAAGATTTACATCAACGGTAAGGCTACAGACTCCTATACCTTCAAGATGGATTACTACTGGATGATGGGTGACAATCGCCACAACTCAGCCGACAGCCGCTATTGGGGCTTCGTGCCTGAAGACCACGTGGTGGGCAAACCGCTCTTCATTTGGCTCTCCCTCGTTACCGATAGATATGGGAAGTCACGTGGTGTGCGTTGGAGCCGCTTGTTCACTTGGGTGGATAACATCAAGTGAAAAACTAAAAGTGCAAAGTATCAATCTCAATGGTTCTTCCTTCTGCTTATCTCCCCCCTATCAATTGGTTCGCCTGCCTGATGACGGGCGAACCAATTTGCTTGGAGCAGTATGAGAACTATCATAAGCAGACCATCCGCAACCGTTGTACCATTGATTCACCCAATGGCCCGTTGCAACTATCCATTCCTGTGGATAAGAGTAACTTTGTTGGTGGAAAATGTCTGATGAAGGATGTGCGCATCAGCACGCACAATGACTGGCAGCATCAGCATTGGTACGCCCTTGAGACCAGTTATTTCAACTCCCCCTTCTTTGAGTATTTGCAGGACGATTTCCGCCCTCTTTACGAGAAACAGTGGACTTTTCTGATGGACTTCAACGAAGCCCTCATCCAAAAATGTTGCGAGATGCTTGACATTCAGCCAAACATCTCGCGTACAAAATCTTATGTCGGAATCTCGGAGAACCTTAACGCTAACCCTACCAATTCAACTCTCAACTATTATCAAGTCTTTCAGCAGAAACACGGTTTTTTGCCCAATCTCTCCATCATTGACCTCATATTCAATATGGGTAATGAGAGTCTGCTGGTGCTTAGAGAATCACGTTCTGGATACGTGGCAGAAGGGTGACAGTCTCCTTCTTCAACGCCTTTGTGTTGATGGCAGACAAGAAGGCCGCCAAGCGATGGAGATCTGAACCGAAGAAGCTGTAATAGCCTTTGGCGAGCAATGACTGTGCCTTATCCTGTGCGGACTTTCCATAACCGCCAGCCAGAGACATCAGGTTCATCTGCATCTTCACTTTCATTCCGCTCAGATAGTCATAATCCTTATCCGTCATGTAGATGTAGCGTTCTGGATGAGCCAAGATGGGTTGATAACCCTTTTCTATGATGCGCTTCAATGTCCCATACAGATCCATTGGCGCTTGGTAATATGATGTTTCCACTAAGAGGTGATTCCCCTTTGAGCCGATGGGCAACAGGTCGCCAGACTCAATCCTTTCGCTGAACAGGTTGTCGAGCATGTTCTCCGCAGCCAGATGCAGAATGATGGAACCCTCGTAGGCTTCCTGCAGTTCCTGGAATCGTGCACGGAGTTCATCGGGCGTGTTGGGCATATCTTCCATGATGTGGGGAGTGAGCCACACTTCGCGAATGCCCAGCTTCTCGTATGAGTCGAGAACAGCGAGGGACTCTTCCATTGTCTGGATGCCATCATCAACACCAGGAAGGATATGACTATGCCAATCCGTAGCGCCGTTGAGAATGCCCGTATTGATCAGCTTCTGTTTTGTGTTGAACAGTGAAAACATATATTACACATTATTAATAATAATAGAAACGAGTTAGCCCTCTTCTATTTATTCACTATCCTTCTCTGAATTTC
Source organism: Bacteroidaceae bacterium (assembly GCA_017534815.1). Lineage (GTDB taxonomy): Bacteria > Bacteroidota > Bacteroidia > Bacteroidales > Bacteroidaceae > Minthosoma. The sequence goes on from JAFXVS010000023.1 coordinate 6,560, forward strand.
CGTAGCCGTAGCCATAGCCATAGCCATAGCCGTACTTGTTGTAATAGCCGTACTTGCTATAATAGCCATACTTATGGTAACCATAACGACCGCCTGCGAACATCGTACCATTGAGAATGAGTGCCATATTCTTGTACTTCTTCTCTTTGTACATTATATCAATCTTAGGCAACATACTGCGCTCCAACAATTCGGCACGAACCACGAAAAGAGTGAGATCGACATAATTGTTGATGATGGAGGAGTCTGCCAACATTTCGATTGGAGGACAATCGAGGAAGACAAAGTCATATTCCTCACGCAGTGTGTTGATCATTTGCTCCAGACGTGGGCTATAGAGGAGCTCTGCAGGGTTAGGAGGCAGGGCGCCGCAAGGAAGCACATCCAGTTCTTCTCGGATGGTTCCACGAACCAACGCCTCATGGAAGTCTGCGATGTCTCCGTTCAGGTATTCTGAAACACCTGGCTTAGGATTATTCACGTAGATACTGAGTGATGCCTTACGAAGGTCAAGGTCTACTATACAAACCTTCTTGCCCTTGATGGCGTAGCTGACAGCCAAGTTCATAGCCAAGAAAGTCTTACCTGAACCAGGGTTGAACGAAGAAGTCATCACCACCTTGTCGCCATTGTGACCCAACATGAATTCGAGGTTGGTACGTACCACACGGAAGGCCTCGTTGATCATGTCGCGCTTTCTATCCTTCACAACAATCTCGCGCTTCTCTTCCTCGTGAACCTTCTTCTTTTGGAGCTTATGAATAAATCCACGAATGGCTGCGAACTTCGATTTCTTCTTTTTGCCCACATATGGAATTTCACCCACATAAGGCACAACCAGTTTCTCGATATCCTTACGACCACGTACACGGGTATTCATGGTTTCCAAAAGATAGATGATACCAATAGGAAGTGCCAAACCGATGGCGAAGGCAATCAAGAGAATCTTGCTCTTGGCTGGGGCTACTGGGAAGTCTGAACCCACTGCCCAGTTGATGATTCGAGTGTTATAGGCTGTGAAGCTTTGGCTGATTTCATTCTCCTCACGCTTCTGCAGGAGGAAAAGGTAAAGAGACTCTTTCACCTTCTGCTGACGTTCTACAGAAAGAATGTATTTTGCCTGTGTTGGATTGGTGGTCAACTGAGAGCTTGACAACGCATCCTTGCGCTCCAATGTCTGAATCTGACCATTCAACACATAGATGTAATTTTCAAGTGAAGCCTTGATAACTTGGCGCATCTGGTTCAGCTGTTGATCCATTTCAACCAACATCGGGTTCTGCTCGTTACTGTTTGCAGCTAAATTGTTGCGCTGAAGGAGATTGGAGTTGTAGTCCGCAATCTGCTTTTCAATGCTGGCATTTTCAATTCCTGAGTTAGCGGGCAACAACTGATTCTTCGTCATATTGCTATTCAGCTGCTGGCGGATGTAAGTGGCCATTGACTTGCGGTTGTTGTAGTCAAATAACTGGTCGTTAATGTCAATCTTTTTACCAGTGTAGATGGTCGCAGTCTGTTCAACGCTTGGAATCTTGTTGGCACTCTTGTAAGAAGAGATATCGCTATCCACAGAACCCAGTTCCTTCTCAATCACGCCCAAACGTTCGTTGATGAATTCAGAGGTGCTGACGATGATCTGGTTCTTTTCCTTCAGCCAGTTTTCATTATAGACGTCAATGATGGTGTTCACTACATCGGTGGCACGTTCAATGGACACGTCTGTATAGGACAGGTCAATCACTTCTGCATTCTTGTCGGCCAAATCTGCCTCCATGTTGGCAATGCAGATCTCAACAGCAATGTTGAAGCGCTTTTTCACGATGTCCACTTCTGAAATGGGTTCCGCGTCTTCTTTGGGGATATATTCAGCGCTACGGCTCACGATGACAGTACCTCCGAATGGGGTCTGGATGGAATCGAGCAAGGCGCCTTCGACTGTATATTGACAAGATTCTCCATTGAAATTGTCAACTTCAAGCTTGAATTTGTCCTCTTCCACCTTCAGTTTTCCTCGCAAAGATTGGTTGTCCATATCCAAGAATGAAATCTTGAAAGGAAGATTGGAACCATAAAGCAATTTGTCGTAGAAGAAACCATCCACATAGTAATCTACATCCATGCCCAGATTCTTCACTACACCACTGATGACGGAAGGTGATTTCAATGTCAGGATTTCATTGTACACGCTTGATGTCAAGCCTAAACTGCTCAATTCAGACAGGTCGGCAATTTGACCACTGCTTCTTCTTCTGTTCTCTTCTTTGATCAGCACGGCTGCTGTACGCTTGTAGGTAGGAGGTGTGGTCTTGATGTATAGCATAGCGATAATCAGACATATTACAACCGATGCAACAATCCAGTACCACTTGCTTAGACACAAGGAAAGAATGTCCATGAAACTCAGGCCTTCTTCTTTCTCTTCTGAATCAATATCTACTGTTCTTAATATTTCTTCTGCCATAATTTTTTATATTTCGCTTTTACCTTATAATAAATAAAGAATAAATGTCCGTTTTCGTTGGTATTTTCCCTATTTCTTCAAGAACACAGCGATGGACAAGCCAACAGACAATGCTGACATCCAGAAGGAAGGAGTCAACAGCGTATTACCTGTTGCAGTACTTTGTCTTGCTCTCACTTTATTAGGCTCCACATAGATGATATCATCCTGTTGCAACATATAAACAGGGGATTGGCAAACATCGTGGAAATTGGTCAAGTCCACTTCGTAGGTCTTGAGTTTCGTTCCATCTTTACGGAACACCTTTACGTTTTTACGATTACCATACTGAGTAAGGTCACCAGCACGTGCAATAGCATCTAACAACGTGAACTGGTCGCGATCAATGGCCATAACACCTTGAGATTTCACCTCACCCAACACGCCTACGTGGAGATTGGCAAATTCTACGGTGACGGTGGCGTCTTTCACACCTTCTGCAGAAGTGGTCAACTTCGTCTTCACCAGTTCTGCGATTTGATTACGGGTTAATCCGTCCACATGGATTTTACCCATAACAGGAACATCTACATCACCCTTTTCATCGACTGTGTAGGCGGTTACGGAACTACTGTTGGAGTAGGAAACGTTACCACCCTGATTACCGATACGGTTGGTTACGGTTACCAAATTATAGATGGTAGCCAATTGGGGGTCTTTGCAACTGATAAAGATATAAATCTTATCATACGGTTTCACTTTAACCGCTTCAGTTAAACTAGGAATTTGATTCACATCACCATTTGCCGTGTCTTGAAAGTAGTTGAAGTCGGCAACGGAACCACATGAGCTCAGGATAAGCACTGAGATTGTAAGTAAAAAAAAGATCTTTTTCATTGTTAAATTTAGAAAATGGGATACACCCTTTTTCACTTGTTAAAACAAGCTCATTATCAATTAATGCTGCAAAGTTACGACTTTTTTTCCGCTCATATAGTGAAAAGTTCCCTTTTTTTATTAAAAAACGAAAAAGATTTAATAATTTTGCACATTATTTCAATATTATGGCAATAGAAGGAGACGAATTTAGGGTTGATGTGAACCAAGTTTTGAAGAACAAACTCGGCAAGAAATCCAAGTTTGTTCCTAAATTTTTGGTTTCATGGCTGAAGAACATTATTCATCAGGATTGGATGAACGTTCATCTGTGTGGAGAGGGAAAAGGACAAGAAGGGGTTGAATGGTTGGATGGATGCCTCAGATATCTGAATTGTACCCTAAAAGTACAAACCAACATTGATGGGGTCATTCAAGAGGGATTGGATGCACTGCCCAGCAATGAGGGAGGGCGATACTTCACCATCGTGAGTAATCATCCCCTCGGAGGACAGGACGGAATTGCATTAGGCTCTATCGTTTGTCATAAGTACGACAGCCAGATGGTGTACTTGGTGAATGACATTCTGATGAGTTTCAAGGGACTGGCACCACTTTGTGTGCCCATTAATAAGACGGGACGCAATAGTCGCAACTTCCCCAAGATGGTGGAGATGGCCTTCCAATCGCCGAAGAACGTGGTGATGTTCCCGGCAGGACTTTGTTCCAGAAAGGGAGAGGATGGCGTGATTCGAGACATAGAATGGAAGAAGACCTTCATTACCAAGTCTGTTCAGTATCAGCGGGACGTGATTCCTGTTCACTTCTCAGGGCACAACTCCGACAGATTTTACAATATTGCCCGTTGGTGCAAGCGCCTGCACATCAAGTTTAACATCGCCATGCTTTATCTGGCGGACGAGATGTATAAGAACCAGGGTAAGACGTTCACTGTCACGTTCGGCAAACCCATCTCCTGGCAGACGTTTGACAAGTCAAAAACCCCGATGGAATGGGCACAATGGGTGAAAGAAAGGGTATATCAATTGGATACTGACAGTGCTTCGGCTTAACAAGAAAAAGGACAAAAAATAGATATGGAAGCAGAAATCATCGCACCAATTCCCAAAGAGGTGCTGAAATCGGAACTAACCGATGAGAAACGCTTGCGCATGACCAGCAAGAGTAACAATGAGGTGTATGTTGTCACTTGGCAGAATGCCCCCAATGTGGTACGAGAGATTGGTCGATTGCGTGAGATTGCATTCCGTGCAGCAGGTGGCGGCACGGGACTTGATTGCGACCTCGACAAGTTCGACACGATGGAGAATCCTTATAAGCAGTTGATTGTATGGAATCCAGAGTCGGCAGAGATTATCGGCGGCTACCGTTACATCCTTGGCCCCGACATCCAATTCGACGAGAAGGGTCAACCCATCCTGGCCACCAGCCACATGTTTCATTTCTCTGAGAAGTTCATTAAGGAATACATGCCTTACACGATTGAGTTAGGACGCTCTTTCGTCACACTCGAATACCAATCCACCCGTTCTGACGGCAAGTCCATCTTTGCGCTCGACAACCTCTGGGACGGATTGGGTGCCTTGGCTGTCATTATGCCTGGTTGCAAGTATTTCTTTGGTAAAATGACCATGTATCCCAGTTATAACCGCAAGGGACGTGATATGATCCTCTATTTCCTTCGCAAGCACTTTGGGGATAAAGATGGCTTGGTCATCCCTACCAAACCTCTGGAACTGGAGCATGATCCTAAGGAGTTTGAGGAACTCTTCTGCGAAGACTCGTTCAAGGAAGATTATAAGATTCTCAACCATGAGGTGCGTGCCCTTGGTTACAACATCCCTCCGTTGGTCAATGCCTACATGAGTCTTTCTCCAACCATGAAGATGTTTGGCACAGCCATCAATTATGGTTTTGGTGATGTGGAAGAAACGGGTATCCTTATTGCGGTCAGCGAAATCTATGACCAAAAGCGCATCCGTTACATCGACAATTTTGCTAAGGAGCATCCTGAATTTGTGCAAATCACCAGTGGTGCTAACAAGGTTATCTATGAGCCTAAAAACAAGCAAGATCTGTTGATTGATGACTTCGATCCAGTCAAATAAAAGCGCATTCTACACATATATTATATAATAATGGCACAAAACAGCAGTTTTTGTGCCATTTGTTTTGTCAATCCAAACAAAACCCCTAACTTTGCACAAATTTTGAAAAATTGTGTAATACTTAAGGTTTTTATGGCATTTACAAGAATCACCGCAGCTGAGGCTGCAGCACTCATCAAAAACGGAGATAATATTGGCCTGTCTGGTTTCACGCCAGCAGGCACACCTAAAGCAGTAACGGCAGAGATTGCCAAGATTGCTCATGCTGAGCACGAGGCAGGACGCCCCTATCAGATTGGCATCTTCACAGGTGCATCCACAGGTCAGTCTTGTGATGGTGTACTTTCAGACGAGCAGGCTATCCGTTATCGTGCGCCTTACACTACGAACTCTACGTTCCGCAAGCATGTCAATGCAGGCGAAATCGCTTATAACGACATCCATCTTGGTATGATGGCTCAAGACCTCCGTTATGGTTTCTTGGGTCAGGTCGATTGGGCCATCCTCGAAGTTTGTGCTATCGAAGAAGACGGCAAGGTCTATCTCACAGCTGCAGGCGGTATTTCTCCCACAGTGGCTCGTCTGGCGCAGAAGGGTATTATTCTTGAGTTGAATGCTTTCCATTCACCCAAATCTATAGGCATTCATGATGTATATGAACCCCTTGATCCACCTTATCGCAAGCCCATTCCTATCGAGAAGGTGACAGACCGTGTGGGTACGACTTATCTGCAGCTCGATCCGAAGAAGATTGTGGGTGTGGTTGAATGCAATATTCCTGATGAGGCACGTGCTTTTAAGGATGCAGACCCTATCACCGACAAGATTGGCGAGAACGTGGCTAACTTCCTGATGGCTGAGAAAAAGCGTGGCATCATTCCTCCAACATTCCTTCCCTTCCAGAGCGGTGTGGGCACTACAGCCAATGCAATCCTCTTTGCACTCGGCAGCAACCCTGAAATGCCACAGATGGAAGTTTATACTGAAGTGCTTCAGAATGCTATTGTTGACTTGATGTTCCAGGAGAAGGTGAAGTGTGCATCTACTTGTTCGCTGACCGTCACTAACGACAAACTCCTGAGCATTTACGACAATATCGACTTCTTCAAGAGCAGACTCGTGCTCCGTCAGTCAGAGATTTCCAACAATGCAGAGGTGATTCGTCGTCTTGGCCTTATCGCTATCAATACAGCTATTGAGGTTGACCTCTATGGACACGCTAACTCTACTCAGATTTGTGGTACCAAGATGATGAACGGCATTGGTGGCTCAGGCGACTTCGAGCGTAATGCCTTCCTCTCCATCTTTACTTGTGCATCTGTCGCCAAGGGAGGAGCTATTTCCGCTATCGTTCCATTCTGCAGCCATGTGGATCACACTGAGCATGATGTCAACGTCATTGTGACAGAGCAGGGTGTAGCTGACTTGCGTGGTAAGAGTCCTATCGAGCGTGCACATGCTATTATCGAGAACTGTGCACATCCTGACTATAAGCAACTTCTTTGGGACTATCTCAAGATTTCCCAGAAGGGTCAGTCTTGGCACAACCTTGCTGCCACCCACGCATTCCACGACACCTTCATCAAGGAGGGCGATATGCACAAGGTGGACTTCAGCAAATTCGCATAAAAGATTCAAGAACTTTAGCTCAATGTGGCTAACTAAATCATAGAAGAAATGAAATTCATTTCTTGGAATGTCAACGGACTCCGCGCCGTGTGTGGTAAGGGCTTTTCAGAAGTCTTCACCACGCTCGACGCGGATTTCTTTTGTTTGCAAGAAACCAAAATGCAGGCTGGGCAACTTGACCTCGCTTTTCCTGGCTATCAGTCCTATTGGAATTATGCCGAAAAGAAAGGCTACTCGGGCACAGCCATTTACACCAAGCATACACCCCTCAATGTGGTCTTCGGTTTACCTGAAGACATCATCGCATCCGTTCCTGACAACGGTTGGCTTGATATGAATACAGAGGGGCGCGTCATCACGCTCGAGTACGATACCTTCTATGTCATCACTGTCTATACGCCCAACTCTCAAGACGGTCTCAAACGTCTGGATCAGCGTATGACTTGGGATGATGCTTTCCGCCTCTACCTGCAACGTTTAGATCGGCAGAAACCCATTCTCGTTTGTGGGGATATGAATGTGGCGCACGAAGAGATAGATATCAAGAACCCTAAGTCCAACCGCCACAACGCCGGCTTTACTGATGAGGAGCGTGCCAAGTTCACAGACCTTCTCAATGCGGGGTTCACTGACACCTTCCGCCATTTCTATCCAGACACTCCTGACATTTATTCGTGGTGGAGTTACCGCTTCCATGCCCGCGAAAAGAATGCCGGTTGGCGCATCGACTATTGGCTCTGCTCCAACCGGCTTCAAACCGAACTTGTCAGTGCCAAGATTCACACTGACATAATGGGTAGTGATCACTGCCCTGTAGAAGTGGAGTTACATCCGCTCTGGCATCTCAATTCCTAAAAGTCCCATACCCAGACTGATGACTTTGGCCACTGCTTTGGCGAGGGAGAGACGGAACTGACGGAGTTCTGGATTCGTCTCGCCCAAGATGCTGAAGTCGTGGTAGAACTGATTGAATGCTTTGGTCAACTCGTAACAGTAGTTGCAAATGCCTGAAGGACTGTAGTCGGTACCTGCCTGACGCACTGCTGCAGGGAATTGGGTGAGTTTCTGGATCAATTCCGTTTCCTTCACCGACAATTGAGCGTTAAGCGTTGAGAGCTGGGCGTTGTCCGTCTCTATTCCTTGCTCTTTTGCCTTCCTTAGGATGGAAGCGATACGGGCATAGGTGTACTGGATGAAAGGCCCTGTGTTGCCATTGAAGTCGATGGACTCTTCTGGATTGAAAAGCATGTTCTTGCGGGCATCCACCTTGAGGATGAAATATTTGAGGGCACCAAGTCCCACCTTGCGAGCCACCTCACGGGCTTCGTCTTCTGGCATTTCCGTCTGCTTCACACGTTCTTTGCTGGCCTCATAAGCGTCAGCAATCATGGCTGCCATCAGGTCGTCAGCATCCACCACAGTACCTTCGCGGCTTTTCATCTTGCCGTTGGGGAGTTCCACCATACCGTAAGAGAAGTGTACAAGGTCTTTGCCCCACTTGAAACCGAGTTTGTCGAGAAGGATGGAGAGCACCTGGAAATGGTAGTTCTGCTCATTGCCCACCACATAAATCATCTTGTCGATGGGGAAGTCCTGGAAACGGAGTTTGGCAGTACCGATGTCTTGGGTCATATAGACGGACGTACCGTCAGAACGGAGGAGGAGTTTCTCGTCGAGTCCTTCGCCTGTGAGGTCTGCCCATACGGAGCCATCGTCACGACGATAGAAGAGACCCTTCTCAAGTCCTTCAATTACCTTTTCCTTTCCCTCGAGGTAAGTATCTGATTCGTAGTAGATTTTGTCGAAGCTCACGCCCATCATCTTGTAGGTCTCGTCGAAACCGGCATAAACCCACTCGTTCATCTTCTTCCAGAGACCACGTACTTCAGGGTCATTCTTTTCCCACTTGACGAGCATCTCGTGGGCTTCCTTGATGAGGGGAGCCTCCTGCTTGGCTTTCTCCTCGTCCATTCCTTGTGCGACCAGTTCCTTGACCTCCTCACGATAGTGCTTGTCGAAGGCTACATAGTAGTCACCAATGAGGTGATCACCCTTCTTGCCAGAGGATTCAGGCGTCTCGCCATTGCCCCATTTGAGCCAGGCGAGCATGGACTTGCAGATATGGATGCCTCGATCGTTGACAATGTTGGTCTTCACCACCTTGTTGCCGTTGGCTTCAACGATACGTGCAAGCGCAGAACCTAACAGGTTGTTACGCACATGACCAAGGTGGAGAGGCTTGTTGGTGTTGGGCGATGAGTACTCAATCATCACCAAGGGACTCTTGTTCGTAACGGGCTGGAAGCCATATTTCTCGTCAGCATTGATGGTGTTGAGCAAAGCAATCCAAGGAGCATCGCTGATGACGAGATTGAGGAACCCCTTCACCACATTGAATTTGGCAACGGTGTCACCAAGATTCTCCACGAGGTATTGGCCAATCTCGTTTCCCACCATCTCTGGTGATTTGCGTGCTGCCTTGACGAAGGGGAACACGACCACTGTAAGGTGTCCTTCGAACTCGTCACGCGTCTTCTGCAACTGAACTTGCTGGGCAGGAGTGTCCATACCATAGAGCGACTTGACTGCCGCCTGCACCCCTGCTATCAATTTTTCTTCTATCATCATCGTTTTTATGTTAACATTTGGGCTGCAAAGGTACGAAAAAGTTTAGAGTTTAGAGTATTGAGTTTAGAGTTTTTTTGCAAAGTTAGGAGTTTGTATACAAAAAAGGACTGCTTTTCTCACGAAGAGCAGTCCCAAACCAATAAAAATCAATTTACCAATATATAGTAGAAAGAGAGAGAAAATCGAGAAAAACGAGAAAATTATGTTGTAATCTTTTTATCTGCGTCCACCGCCAGTACGTCCGCCCATTGGTGCACCCCCACTGCGAGTTCCCATGCTTGCACCTCCGCTACGAGTACCCATGCTTGCACCACCTCTGTTCATAGATGGGCTTGCGCTGCTGCGAGTTCCGACGTTGACATTGCTGCGAGTTGGCATAGAAGGCGTGGATGTTGTAGTTGTACGAGTTGCACCATTGAAGCGAGAAGAGCTGTTGATGTTGCTGCCGCTCCTCATGCTGTTGCCAGCATTTGCATTGACGTTCGTGCGTACCTCTGGACGATTCATGTTCACGTTGGTGTTCATGTTAGGAGCAGGATGGTTCACATTCACGTTAGTGTTCGTGTTAGGACGATTCACATTGACGTTGGTGTTTACGTTAGGACGATTCACGTTCATATTCGTATTAGGACGCGTCTCTGGACGGTTCACGTTCGCGTTGGTGTTCGTGTTCACATTCACATTGCGGTTCACGTTCACATTGCGGTTCACGTTCACGTTCGTGTTCACGTTGCCATTAGGACGTGGAGCCATGTCGTTAGCTCGACCTGGACGAGGGGCTGCACCACGATATGCACCGTTGGGAGCTGGAGCGCCGCCACGAGGAGCCATGTTGCCACGAGGACCCATGTTACGTGCTGGTAGAGGAGGAGCCATCCTATCCCTTCTTGGGGCCATTGGGCGGAAGAAGTGACCACCTGTGTAGGTAACCAATGGACGAGGTGCGTGATAGTAGAAACGATTGACGCCATAACGGTCGTAGTCGTAGATGCTGAAGCGCCAGCCATAGTTTGCGAACACAATCGGACGGTAGAAGTAGGAGTAGTTGATCACACGGTTCCAGAGTCTGGTGCCCAGCAAATTGCGGAGAGCAATGTCACGGGCAGCAACCACTGCCATGTAGTCATCGTAGTAGAACCCCAATGCCACATCGTCCAGATACTCGTTTACGCCCCAGATGTAGTCGTAGTTGATACGATATATCTCGTCGATCATATATGGGTCGCTGATACCAAGGGTGTAAGCCATGCGGTCGGTCAAGAACCGTGCGTTGCTGCGCATTGCTTCGATGCTCATGCTCTGAGCGTTCACTGTCATTGCTCCGATGAAGAGGATGACTGCTGCGAGTGTAGTTCTTAAAGCCTTCATAATCTTATTCTTTTTAAAGTGTTAATACTGCGTTTCTTTTTGTTTTCGATGCAAAGTTACGGCAAAAAGTAACCCCCTGCAAATGGCTTTTTCCTATTTGCAAAGGGTTTTTCCCTATTTGGTGAAGGGTCATGCGAAGGGAAGTTCGAGTTGAACCGCTCCCAACAGATTGAACGTTATTCGATGATAAGGTGTAGTTCCATGATTCTCAATGCCTTGACGATGTTCCTTGGTCGGATAGCCCGCATTGTGATCCCATCCATAGAAAGGATATTCTTTGTGCAGCTCTTTCATATAATCGTCACGATAAGTTTTTGCCAAGATGGATGCAGCGGCAATGGAGAGATATTTTCCATCCCCCTTGACGATGGTGGTGTGGGGAACTTTTGTCCCCCTTCCATCCGCTTTCGAAGCATCTGGTTCGTAATAAGGTATGAACTTATTGCCGTCAATGATCAGATGTGCAGGTCTCACCTTCAGTCCGTCAATCGCCCGATGCATGGCCGTAATGCTGGCACGCAGGATGTTCATCTCGTCAATCTCCTGTGCCGTCACGATGCCCAACGCCCAAGCCACAGCGTCACGCTCAATCTCTTCACGCAACTGATACCGCTGCTTGGCCGTCAACTGCTTTGAGTCGTTCAGCAAGTCATTGTGGTAGTTGGTCGGCAAGATGACTGCTGCCGCATACACACTGCCTGCCAAACATCCTCGACCAGCTTCATCGCAGCCAGCCTCAATCACTCCTTCTTTATAATAAGGTAATAGCATTACTTGGGTTGTTTTCCGATATAAGCCAAGATGCCGCCATCCACATACAGTATATGTCCGTTCACAGCATCTGACGCATGAGAAGCCAAGAATACGGCTGGGCCACCCAACTCCTCTGGGTCAAGCCAACGGCCAGCAGGAGTCTTGGCACAGATGAATGAATCGAACGGATGACGGGAACCATCAGCCTGACGCTCACGCAATGGTGCCGTTTGAGGAGTTGCAATATAACCAGGACCAATGGCGTTGCATTGGATGTTATATTCGCCATATTCTGAACAGATGTTGCGTGTCAGCATCTTTAGACCGCCCTTTGCAGCAGCGTATGCCGATACTGTCTCACGACCCAGTTCGCTCATCATCGAGCAGATATTGATAATTTTGCCCTCCCTGCGTTCCATCATCTCAGGCAACACGGCGCTGGCACAGATGTATGGTGCCACGAGGTCAATATCAATCACCTCCTGAAACTCCTGACGCGCCATCTCATGCATCGGAATGCGCTTGATGATGCCTGCATTGTTCACGAGAATGTCAATCTGACCCACCTCCTTGTGAATCGTTTCCACGAGGGTTTTCACACCCTTTTCGTCTGTTACGTCACACAAGTAGCCCTTCACATTCGTGATGCCAGCCGCCTTGTAGTTGTCCAGTCCCACTTGCAGAGACTCTTGACTTCTGGCATTAAACACGATAGTCTTCGCACCAGCTTGTACAAAAGCTTTGGCGATGTTGAATCCGATACCATAAGAGGCACCTGTTACCCAGGCGTTCTTACCTTCCAAAGAGAAATTTGATAAATCTGCCATTGTAGTTAGTTATTAGTTATATGAATGAATATAGTTTCTTCGTATTCCTATTCGAGCACCTTTCTTCCCTGAACGACCTTGATGGTGTTGGGTAATGGTGTGTTGATAGGAAGCCCGCTCAAGTTGTAGGTTGCTTCAGGTTGAGCATTAGAGGTTGAGGCGGGCGTGTCCTCAATGGCCATAGGTGCCTGACTGAACTGCCACGAGTCAAAGTCAAACAGAGAGGCTCCGCTGCCAGAGAACGTGAAGAAGATGCTTTGGGTACCAGTGATGGGTGTTCTTAAGTCGCACTTCACTTCTTGCCACTCCCCATTCGTCGGTTCGATGGTTACAGTCCCCCTTGCTGTTCCTGTCTTGGTGAGACGTATGTACATCGTGCAGGTACGATCTGCTTTCACCTTCGCTGTGAACGACTGGGCACCAGCATCCCCAAAGTCCACGTTGCGCACCTTGATGTAGTCGCCGCTGCTGATGTTGGTCACGTAACAGCCCGTGTAATCGCCCATGCACTTCACCCCTTGACATTGGTTGATGGTTTCGGCCTCCTGAAGTTCGTAGGGGTCAAGGGTCTGCAATGGACTGACGCCCGTAGTGGTTGCCTCGATGAAGGGGATGGAGCCGTCTTCGTTGGGTGTGTACTCTTCCACGCAAGTGGAGCGTTTGTAACCACCGCCATTGGGCAATTTGCCATTGTGGTAGAACAAATAATAGTGTCCCTTATATTCCACGCTTCCTCCATGAATGGTGAAACTGTTGTCTGCTGTCCCCATGATTTTTCCCTGATAAGTCCAAGGGCCAATGATTCTGTCGGCAGTCGAGTAGGCCCAATGTTCAGGCACGCCTCCAGCGGCATATTCCAGATAGTATTTGCCATTACGCTTATAGATCCACGAAGCCTCTTCGAAGTTCGTCTTGGGAGTTTGGTCATCGTTATAACCCTTGAAGGGACCGAAGTATGTCTCATTTTTCGTGTTCACTTCTATTTCACTGCCGGAGATCGAGGTCATATTATTGGACAATCTGGCATACCACAATGCATTATTGCCGTAGAAAAGATAGGCTCGGGTGCCATCAATGATGACGGTGGGGTCAATCTTTCCCCATCCCTGAACTATGGGGTGATTGATGGCGTCCTTATAAGGCCCGGCAGGATGGTCAGCTACAGCCACACCAATACCAGGGTAACCTCCATTCTTGACCGTTGCTGTCACATACCAATACCATTTGCCGTTACGTTCTACGCATTGGCTGGCCCAACAGTCGTTGTCCGTCTTGGCCCACGCATTGAACGTCTCACCAGTCAGGGGTGTGCCTCGATACGTCCAGTTCACCATATCGACGGTGCTGTACAGTAACCAGTCCTTCATGGTGAAGAAATTATTTTCAGTGACATCTTCATCATGGTCAACAAACAAATACAAGGTGTCCCCATGCACATAGGGTGCAGGGTCAGACGTGTAGCGGTCACAGATAATGGGGTTCTGTGCCAGTGTGACAACAGATGCCAGCACGAAAGCACAACCAGCGAGCAATTTCTTCATTTTCTCTGTTCTAATTATTCCTTACAATTATATTTTGCATGCAAAGGTACGATTAAGTGAGCACAATACAAAATAAAAGACAAGATTTTTTTCAAAAATGCGCACAGAGCACAGAGCACAGTTTTCTGAGGAGCAGTAAAAAGTAGTAAAAATAACCTTATTATATATTAATAATATATAATAAAAAATTTTATGCTCATCTTTTCGCATCTGCGATACCGTCCCCTAGAAAACTGTGCTCTGTGCTCTGTGCGCACTTGCCGCAGGAAGCGGGAGGCTTTCCCGGTCGGAGCGGGAAGCCTTCGAGGTCGGAGCGGGAGGAATGCAAGCACCTTCGCCCTCCAACGGACGGCTGTGGACGATACGCCGTTTCGTGAGGCACGATACGGCGTATCAAGGGGCACGAAACGCCGTATCGTTTTGAACCCGTTTTTGAAGATTTTGAGCGAACTTTTCTTCGGATTCTGGAATGATTCCTTGTTTTTTTGATGCAATTTGTTCATTTTTTTCTCGATTTGTTTGTGATATGTTAATTTTTGTCTAAATTTGCAACCGATGAAGACCTAAATTGCAACCCATGAAGAGAGTAACTGAAAAACAATCCCGTCATTCGTTGACCACGCAAGTTGTGCTGTGGGTGGTTGGATTTGTGTCAGTGCTCTTCGTCACAGCTCTCTTCGTCATGTTCTACTATGCCCGTGAATCCATCTATCAGGAGGCGATGGAGAAAGCCCGTCAGACGCTGCGCACTACAGAGTTGCGCATTGACAACACCCTGAACGAGGTGGAGACGGCCACGCGCAGCTGGCACTGGACCATTGAGAAGCGTCTGGACAGGCCTGAACTCTTGGACAGTCTCTGTCGGCAGCTGTTGAGGGAGAACCCTCACATCCAGAGCTGTACCATCGCTTTCGAACCTGGTGTCTATCCGCAATATGACATTTATCATGAGGTGTATGCCTACCGTAGCCCCGCTGATTCGACACAGATAGAAGTAACGGTGAACGGTGGAAAGCAACTTTATACACGTGAGAAATGGTACTTCATTCCCCTGCACCACGGGAAGCCCATCTGGATAGACCCTTATGTCGATGTGGAGCATGGGGAGACATCCATCATCACGTCCTATGGTATGCCGCTGCACAACAAAGAGGGGGAACTGGTGGGCGTGTTGTCGTCACACATCTCGATGAAGTGGTTTTCCGACTTGGTGCTCTCGCTGAAACCATTCCCCAACTCACATGCCTCCGTGATGGGTACTGACGGACACCTGATTATCCATCCTGACAGTACGCTCGAAGAGCATGAGGCCTTCTTTACTGAGGCCTTCAACGAACCCACCAACGAGGGGCATCTGGCAGCCATATCCATGAAGACAGGCCACATCGGACATAGCGAGATTCACATGGACGGCAAGAAGGACTTCATCTTCTATCATCCTTTTGAGAATGCAGGATGGAGCGTGGCTATCGTATGTCCTGAGAGCGACATCTTCAGTTCCTACAACTCGCTTTTGCGCTATACGATCATCATCAGTCTCGGCGGTCTCTTGCTGCTGGCTCTGTTCTGTTTCTTTATCAGCCATCATCAGCTGAAGCCGTTGCAGCAGCTGGTGGATGAAGCCCAACGTATGGCCGATGGTCAGATGGATGAGTTGGTGAAAAAAAGTAATCGCACGGACGAGGTGGGTTATTTGCAGAATACATTCCGCCAGATGCAGGAGAGCATCAGCCAGCACATCGCTCATATCACACAACTGACCGATGTGCTCAGCCAGCGTAATGAAGACCTGAAACTGGCCTATGAACAGGCACGTGAGGCCGATCGCATGAAGGATGCCGTCATTCTGAACATGAGCGATCGTATGGAGCAATCAGTGAAGGTCATCCACAACACCATCGCCGATTTCCGACAGCATGCGACTGAGATGAATACCGACGAATTCCGCCAGATGGCCGACAAGATAAAGGAACATACTGAAATGACCACAGCTGTGTTGGACAATCTGCTCGACATCGCTGACAAAAAGAAGAGAGGAGGGCGCCTATGATAGAGATGAGGAAAAATATTCGCCAGTCGCTCTCCACCCGACTCTGTCTCGACATCCTGTTTGTCGTGGTGCTGCTGTTCTTGCTGTCACTCGGATTCCTCTATTGGCAGTCACGCAGCATCATCAAGGACGAGGCTATTGACGAGGCATCACACGTGCTCGACAATACAGCGCTGCGTGTCAAGGGATATATGGTAGAGGTGGAGACAGCCACACGCAACATCATTTGGCTCGTCAACCTTCACAACGAGAAGGACTCCCTGCTGAAATATACACATCGCATCGTGGCCAACCACCCCAACACAAACGGCTGTTCCATCACGATGGAGCCCGATTTCTATCCAGACGAAGAATACGGCTTTTCAGCCTATTCCGTTCGCCTTGAAGAATATTCAAGGCCAGAAAGGGATTCTGTGGTCACCGTCCGTGAAGCCAATTACGATTATTATAATAAGGTGTGGTATAAGACGCCACGTCAGAAAAAGACCGCTTGCTGGGTGGATCCCTTCGATGACTACAATGACGGAACGTTGTCAAGCCCAGAGATGATAGCATCTTTCTGCATCCCCCTTAACGACCGGCAGGGAAAGTTCGTGGGTGTCATCTCTACCGACCTGTCGCTGAAGAAGCTCACGGAAACCATCACAGCAGAACATCCGTACAAAAACTCCTACTTCATGTTGTTGGGTTCCGACGGACACTACTTTGTACACCCCGACACCACGAAACTGCTCAAGCAGACCATCTTCACAGGCATAGACCCCAGGGAGCACACCGATATCGTGGCATTGGGATATGAGATGACCAACGGACGGACAGGACACATGGATGTCAAAATTGACGGTACGTCACACATCGTGCTCTACCGACCTCTCGAAGGCACCCAGTGGAGCGTAGCGCTCGTCTGTCCCTCCAATGAACTGCTTCGAGGATACAACAGCCTGAACTACATTCTGGTGCCCCTGCTCATCATCGGATTGCTCTTGCTGGCAATAGGTTGCCACCGCATCGTGAAACACTTCACCCAGCCCTTGGGACTGCTGGCAGCCGAACTGAGGCAGATAGGCCACGGCGACTATGAAACGCTCCTGCCACATAGTCAGCGCACCGACCTGATAGGCCAGCTGCAGAACAGTTTCTGCCAGATGCGGCAGAGCATCAGCAAGCACATCAACGATGCAGAGAAGACGAAAGAGGAGACTGAGCAGCGCACCAAGGAACTGGAACAAGCCACCCTGCTGGCACGGCGTGCAAGCGAGCAGAAGACACAGTTCATGCAAGACATCACCCACCAGATACATACGCCACTCAACATCGTACATGGATTCTCCCAGATATTGTGCGAGACTGACATACTTTCTGATGACGAGAAAAAGGAGATGGCTGAGACCATGTACGTGCAGACCAACGCCCTCGACTATATGGTGAACAAGCTGTTCACAGCATCGCTTGTCGAGAGCTGTCAGACCATCGTCATCGACGAAGCCGTGGGCTGCAATATGTTGGCACACGAAGCCGTCGAAACAGCCAGCAGTCTGGTGCCACATACCGTGGAGATGCATCTTGACAGCCATGTGGGCGATGAACTGACCCTTCAGACCAACCGTCATCACCTGCTCATCGTCCTCACAGAGTTGCTCGTCAACGCCCTCCACTTCACCAGCCAGGGCAGCATCACCATGCGCATCGAAGCCACTGACGATGTCGTGAACTTCACCGTCGAGGACACGGGTCCTGGCATTCCAACCGACAAGGCCGACTTCATCTTTGAGAAATTCACCAAAGTCGATATGTTCACAGAGGGGCTTGGTCTCGGCTTGTTCCTTTGCCGCCGTGTCATCATGCTGATGGACGGAACCCTCACGCTCGACACCCAATACACTGGTGGCAGTCGTTTCGTCGTGAGCCTTCCACTGCACCATTGATTAGAAAACATTTTTTATAACTTAATCTATTAATATGAATAAGAAGCTCTTTATTTATCTATTCGCAGCATTGATGACATCTTCCAGTGTGGCACAAACTGAAAGTGGTAAAAGCAACCTGCTCACAAAGGCCAGAGACTTAGCCGACAGGACCCTTGTGCATGGGGTTGATACGAATTATGTGAAGACACCGGCACAGCCTTGGCAAATCAGCGTCAAGAGCCGTGTGTCGCAAACTGACTTGCAGATGCACTCTGTCGTGGATGGAGGTGAACTGTTTGACGGAGAAGGTATGATGCCTTTGATTAGGGGTGTGGGTCCTATGGCCACTGATCCTCGCATCATGACCAAAGTGTCCACGTCGCTGGGTGTGAAAGTGGGCTATAAGGGATTGAGCGCCAGTTATTCCTTCCCTATAGGTGGAGACAAGAGTCAGAATATTTCGTTGAAGAGCGCAGGTCGCTGGTATGCTTTGAACCTTCGCTGGCACAAGTTCAAGACGAAATCCGTGAGAACACACTATTCAGGAAAAGTGCAAGGCAGAGGTATCGAAGATTTTGATGAAGCAACGGAAAACATCATTTTCTCTGAATGGGGGGATACATACGGATGGGATGAGACGGATAAGGAAGAATTACCCGCTGATATGTCCATCAAGACCTTGATTTTCGACGGTTTCTACATCTTCAACCACAAGAAATTCTCTTATGCTGCTGCCTACAACCAGAAAACCATTCAGGCTCGTTCTGCAGGATCATTTATCGCTGGATTGATGGGCTACTATGCGGATTTCAAATACAATAACCCACGTAATGCCGAATTAATCTATTGGATGGATGGAATTGGACGTTTGCGCCAGTATCAGCTGGGTTTGGGCGCAGGCTATGCCTACAACTTCGTTCCTGCCAAGGGATGGCTCATCAGCGCCATGGCGATGCCGATGGTGACACTTGTGAACCGTACTCGTATCAACACTTACGATAGCAATTTTAAGGATCTTGCGAATGAAAATCTTTTAGCATATATTCTTGTAGAATCGATGAAAGAGGAGGGTATAGAAGGCTTAGATAATGTGGATTTTGACTATTCGGACGATTGTGTAATACAAAGCACAGGAGCGCAATCACGTAACAACCGCATTGCCCTGAACTACACGACGCGTCTTTCTGTCACCTACAACTGGAAACGCTATTTCATCAATGCCAACGGGCAGTTCAACAATTTCAACTACAAGCATAAAGCCATGCATGGCCACTTGAACGACTGGTACATCAATGCATCGGTGGGCGTGAGATTGTAATGAAAGAGAGAGGCTCCCGATTCTGGGGAGCGGCATTACGCGATTTCATCGAGGAACATCGAAATGATGATACCGTTGAGTTGCTGTTGGCAGCTCAACGGTATCAAGGCATTGATGTTCCTTTTGCTGTGGAGCAGATTGAAGCGAGGAAACGCTTGAAGGAGAAGCTGCCAGAGTGGTATGGGAATAAGGAACTGATCATGGGAGGCAGAGTGCCTGCGGAACAATGCAGTTCAGAAGCAACAGCGAAATATAAGCAAAGGATCATTCGTGCTTCAGATGTTCGTAGCTTGTGTGATATGACCGGTGGAATGGGCGTTGATTTCTGGTATATGTCAGAAGGAATGGAACGTGCCATCTATACGGAACGGAACGAAACACTCTGTGAAATAGCGAGACATAACTTTCAGGTGCTGAAGGATGAAAGGCATCCAGCGTTGGAGATTCGCTGTGGCGATGGACGGGAATTGCCCATTCCATCGGTGGATTTGGTCTATCTGGATCCTGCACGAAGGGCTGGTGATGGGAGCCGGGTCTATGCGATGGAGGATTGTGAGCCTAATATCGTAGCGTGGCAGGATGAGCTGTTGCGACATGCGAAGATGGTGCTGGTGAAACTCTCGCCAATGGTCGATTTGACCGATGTATTGAGGAAGTTGAAGGGGGTGACGGATGTGCATATTGTGGGTGTGAAGAATGAATGCAAGGAGGTGCTGGTACAAGCAAAAAAGGCGATTTCATCGGAAGAATTGGCGGAATCGAACGCAAATGTGAGGGTGCATTGTGTGGATTTTTTGACGGATAGGACAATTGACTATTCTTTTGATGAGGTGGATAACCTCCATACGGTCTCGATGCTTCCAGAAGGGAAGGGGAGAGGCTCGTTTCTCTATGAACCAGATGTGACGCTTATGAAGGCGGGTGCGTTTGCCAGTCTTTGTTCGCGTTATCCTGTTTGGCAGTTGGATGTGGATACGCATCTGATGACATCGGATGCGTGGATTCCTGACTTCCCTGGACGAATCTTTGAGGTGGAAGAGCGGATTTCGTTCTCGTCGAAAGTGCTGAAACGTCTGAAGAAAGAGTTGCCCCAAGCCAATATCGCCACACGCAATTTTGTGATGACGGCAGATGAATTGCGTAAAAGGACAGGCATCAAAGATGGGGGAGAGGTGTATCTGTTTGGGGCAAAAGTGAAAGATGAGGGGCAGATGTTGTTGAAATGTAGAAAAAAAGTCGTACCTTTGTCCCCATGAAACGTTCTGATTTTGAAATCATGGCTCCTGTGGGCAGTCGGGAAAGTCTGGCTGCCGCTATCAAGGCTGGTGCCAACTCGATATACTTTGGCATTGGGAAGCTGAACATGCGCAGTCACAGTGCCAATGCCTTCACGATTGATGACTTGAAGGAGATTGCAGCAATCTGTCATGAGCATGGGGTGCAGTCGTACTTGACGGTGAACACCATCATCTATGGCGAAGACATCCCCACGATGCATGAAATCATCGATGCAGCGAAGGAAGCGCAGATTTCGGCTGTGATTGCCTGCGATGTGGCCGTGATGACCTATTGTCGTGAAGTGGGACAGGAGGTGCACCTGAGCACGCAGCTGAACATCTCCAACATCGAGGCGCTGAAGTTCTATGCCCAGTTTGCTGATGTGGTGGTGTTGGCGAGAGAGTTGAACATGTGGCAGGTGAGGGACATCTACCAGCAGATTCAGGAGCAGGACATTCGAGGACCCAAGGGCGACCTCATCAGGATAGAGATGTTCTGTCATGGCGCTTTGTGTATGGCGATTAGCGGCAAGTGCTACTTGTCATTGCAGAATGCGGGCAGGAGTGCGAATCGAGGGGAGTGTGTGCAGATCTGCAGGAGAGGCTATGAGGTGACCGACTTGGAGACGGGTACGCAGTTGGCGATTGACAACAAATACATTATGTCGCCCCGTGACTTGAAGACCATCCGCTTTATCGACGTGATGATGAATGCTGGTGTGCGCGTGTTGAAGATAGAGGGAAGGGCACGAGGACCAGAATATGTCTATACGGTGGTGAAGGCGTATGATGAGGCCATCAATGCTGTGCTGGAGGACACGTTTACGGAGGAGAAGAAAGATGCGTGGGATGAGCAACTCAGCACAGTGTTCAATCGAGGTTTTTGGGATGGTTATTATCAGGGAGCACGATTGGGCGAGTGGTGTGAGGTGTATGGCAGCAGGGCGACGGAGAAGAAGGTGTATGTGGGTAAGTGCATGAAATACTTCTCGAAGATTGGTGTGGCTGAGTTCTTGATTGAGAATGAAGACTTGCATGTGGGCGACAAGATATTGGTGACAGGCACGACGACTGGTGCACTCATTCAGCCTTGCGACGAAATCCGTTATGAGTTGGAACCTGTGGAGACAGCCACACGAGGACAGCACATCAGCATCAAGGTGAATGACCGTGTGAGGGTGAATGATAAGTTGTACGTGCTCCAGCCAGCAGATAGGTTGACACAAGTTTCTTTGTAAAGGTTAAAGGTTAGAGGTTAAAGGTTAGAGTTTAGAGAAATATAGATGGCAGAAGATTTTGACATAAGAGAACAGCGGAACGTGAAGGACAAGGACTTCGAGAATGCCTTGCGTCCTTTGCGATTTGACGATTTCAGCGGACAGACGAAGGTGGTGGAGAACTTGAGCGTGTTTGTGGAGGCTGCCCGCTTTCGTGGTGAACCCCTTGACCACACTTTGCTGCATGGTCCTCCAGGTCTGGGTAAGACAACCCTCTCTAACATCATTGCCAATGAGTTGGGAGTGGGCTTTAAGGTGACCTCTGGCCCTGTGCTGGACAAACCTGGCGATCTGGCGGGTATTCTCACTTCGTTGGAGGAGAACGATGTGCTTTTCATTGATGAGATTCATCGTCTTTCGCCTGTGGTGGAGGAATATCTGTATAGTGCGATGGAAGACTACCGTATTGACATCATGATTGACAAAGGTCCTTCTGCACGCAGTATCCAGATTGACCTCAGTCCGTTCACGCTGGTGGGAGCTACGACTCGAAGCGGTCTTCTGACAGCTCCGTTGCGTGCCCGTTTTGGCATCAACCTGCACCTTGAATACTATGATGCAGATGTGCTGACGAAGATTATTCTCCGTTCTGCCAAACTGTTGGGCATTCCTTGTGATTTTGATGCGGCTGGTGAGATTGCAGGTCGCAGTCGAGGCACCCCTCGTATTGCCAATGCGTTGTTGAGACGTGTGCGTGACTTTGCCCAGGTGAAGGGCAATGGCACCATCGACCTGCCCATTGCCCACATGGCGTTGGAGGCGCTCAACATCGACAAATTTGGTTTGGATGAGATTGACAACAAGATTCTCACCACCATCATCGACAAGTTTAAGGGCGGTCCTGTGGGTCTTGGCACCATCGCCACAGCCATAGGCGAAGACACAGGAACCGTCGAAGAGGTGTATGAACCCTTCCTCATCAAAGAGGGCTTCATCAAACGCACGCCTCGAGGTCGTGAAGTGACAGAACTGGCCTATAAACATTTAGGACGAAATCCGTGGATAAACCCTCACGATAATACTGGTATGGGAAGCCTTTTCGATTAACGAAGAGGCTTTTTTTGAAAAATTTACACATTATATATATAGGGTAATAAGATTTTTGCTTACTTTGACTACCTCGAAGGTACTTTCGTTCGGAAAAACATAAATAAATTTTGTTTTTCTCTCACTTAATCGTACCTTTGCACCCGATTTTCAAAAATTGAGAAGCAAAAAGAACTATATATGCAAAAGAATTTAGTGATTGTAGAGTCTCCAGCGAAGGCAAAGACGTTGGAGAAATTTCTTGGAAAAGACTACAAAGTGATGTCCTCGTATGGACACATCCGCGACTTGAAAGCGAAGGAGATGAGTGTGAATCTGGATGATTTCTCTCCAGAGTATGAAATCCCTTCAGACAAGGAAAGCGTGGTGAAGAGTCTCCGTAACGAAGCCAAGAAGGCAGATACCGTCTGGCTGGCTTCCGATGAAGACCGCGAGGGAGAAGCCATCTCTTGGCACTTGTGTCAAGTCTTAGGTATGGATCCCAAGGCGGCCAAGCGAATTGTTTTTCATGAGATTACGAAGAGCGCCATTCTGCAGGCCATCGAAAAACCTCGTACCATCGATATGGGTTTGGTGAATGCCCAGCAGGCACGTCGAGTGCTCGACCGCATCGTGGGTTTCAAGATTTCGCCCGTATTGTGGAAGAAACTCAAACCCAGCCTTTCTGCTGGTCGTGTGCAGAGTGTGGCTGTGAGATTGATTGTGGAACGTGAGAAAGAGATTGAGAACTTCAAGAGCGAATCGACCTATAGGGTCAGCGCTGTCTTCTTGGCGGACGGACAGCCCGTCAAGGCATCGTTGGCACACGGGTTCAGGACGGAAGAAGAGGCTGAGGCATTCTTGGCATCGTGCAAGGATAAGGAATTCACGATTACAGACATCGACAAGAAGCCTGTCAAGAAGAGCCCTGCGCCCCCCTTCACCACTTCCACGCTCCAGCAGGAGGCAGCCCGCAAACTGGGCTTCACCGTCAGCCAGACCATGATGGTGGCTCAGCACCTGTATGAGTCAGGACACATCACTTATATGCGAACGGACTCTGTGAACCTCTCTTCCCTTTGTCTCAATACGACGAAAGAGGAAATTGTCAAGTTGCATGGTGCCAAGTATTCGAGACCTCGTCAGTTCCACACCAGTTCGAAGGGTGCGCAAGAAGCACACGAAGCCATCCGTCCTACATACATCTCAGAACAGGAGATTTCTGGCAATTCGCAGGAGAAGCGTCTTTATGACCTGATTTGGAAACGTACTGTGGCTTGTCAGATGGCTGATGCAGAGGCAGAGAAGACCACCATCACCATTTCTTCTGATGACGTGAATTTCACAGCCACAGGCGAGGTCATCACGTTTGATGGTTTCTTGAGGGTGTATCGCGAATCCTACGATGATGATGTGCAGGCAGACGAGGTGGAAGGCTTGCTCCCACCTGTGAAGAAAGGTGAGAAACTGCAGATGCAGGAAATGGTGGCCACCCAGCGTTTCACCCAGCATCCAATGCGTTATACGGAGGCAAGTCTGGTGAAGAAGTTGGAGGAACTGGGCATTGGCCGTCCATCTACATACGCACCCACCATCTCCACCATTCAGCAGCGTGACTACGTGGAGAAAGGTGACAAGAAAGGTGAGGAAAGAAGCTATGAGGTATTGAAACTGTCGAACGGAAAAATCAAGAAGTCCGTCAAGAAGGAAGTGGTGGGCAAGGAGAAAGGAAAACTCCTCCCGACTGATGTAGGAACGGTTGTGAATGACTTCCTGATCCAGGCTTTCCCTGATATCGTTGACTATAACTTCACCGCTAATGTGGAAAAGGACTTTGACGAGATTGCCGACGGCAAGGAGAACTGGCAGCAGATGATGCGTGACTTCTACGCAAAGCTCGAACCGATGGTGGATGCCACGCTTCAGGAGAAGAACGAGCATAAGGTGGGTGAACGTTATTTGGGTGAAGAGCCTGGTACAGGCAAACCTGTCTGCGTGAAGATTGGCCGTTTTGGTCCGATGGTTCAGATTGGTGTGGCTGATGAATCAGAGAAACCCCGTTTTGCTCAGCTGAACAAAGGACAGAGCATCGCGACCATCACGTTGGAAGAGGCGCTTGAGCTCTTCAAACTTCCACGCACCTTGGGAGAATATGAAGGTGGAGAAGTGACGGTAGGTACAGGCCGCTTTGGCCCCTACGTGCTTCATTGCAAGAAATATGTATCTCTCCCTAAAGATATGGATCCGCTGACCATCACCCTCGAAGATGCCATCAAATTGATTGAAGAGCGTCGTAAGGGGGAGGCAGCAGCCCACCTCAAGGCCTTCGACGAAGATCCTGAGATGGAGGTGATGAATGGTCGTTTTGGTCCTTATCTGAAGTATAAGGGAACGAACTACAAACTGCCTAAGAGCATCAAGGAACCAACCAACCTCACTTACGAAGAGTGTATGGCATTTGTGGAGAAGGCAGACAAGACGCCAACGGAAACGAAACCTGCGGCGAGACGTGGCAGAAAATCGGCGAAAGCATGACACGCATCATTCTGATAGGGTATATGGGGGCAGGCAAGACCACGATTGGTAAGGTGCTTGCCCGTGAGATGGAACTGGAGTTCTACGACCTCGACAACTACATTGAAGACCGTTTCCATCAGACGATTCCTGACATCTTCGCAGAGAAGGGTGAGGAAGGTTTTCGTGAGGTGGAACGTAAAATGTTGCACGAGGTGGCAGAGTTTGAGGATGTCATCATCTCTTGTGGTGGGGGCGCTCCCTGTTTCTTCGACAATATGGACTACATGAACTCTCGTGGTGAGACCATCTTTCTTGATGCCCCGCCCTGTGTGTTGAAGGAGCATCTGAAAATGGGCAAGACCGTGCGTCCGCTCATTCAGGGGAAGACAGAAGAAGAGCTCATCGCCTACATCGAAGAGTCGCTCCAGAAGCGTTTGCCCTACTATCAGAAAGCAAAACATATCCTTCCCATCGAAGTGATTCATACCAAAGAACAAATCAAGCATTACGTCAACCAAATCATCGGTTTAATATGAGAAAATGGCGCATTGAAGACTCCAACGAATTGTACGGCATCAACGGCTGGGGAGTCAACTATTTCCGTATCAACGACAAGGGAAATGTGGCAGTGACACCACGTAAGGATGGTGTTGAGGTCGATTTGAAGGAAGTGATGGACGACCTTGCGCTGCGTGATGTGTCAGCGCCGGTGTTGGTGCGTTTCCCAGACATCATCGACAACCGTATCGAGAAGACTTCCACCTGCTTCAAGAAGGCTGCAAATGAGTATGGCTTTAATGGGGAAAACTTCATCATCTACCCCATCAAGGTCAACCAAATCAGTCCTGTGGTGGAGGAGGTCATCAAGCACGGCAAGAAGTTCAATTTGGGTCTGGAAGCAGGTTCAAAACCAGAACTGCATGCTGTGTTGGCTGTCAACATGAACAGCGACTCCCTCATCATCTGCAACGGTTACAAAGACCAGGATTATATAGAGTTGGCGTTGCTTGCCCAAAAGATGGGTAAGCGCATCTTCATTGTGGTGGAGAAGTTCAATGAGCTGGAAATTATCACCCGTACCGCCAAGAAGTTAGGCGTTCGTCCCAATATGGGCATCCGCATCAAATTGGCTGCGTCAGGTTCAGGCAAGTGGGAAGAGAGTGGAGGTGATGCCAGCAAGTTTGGTTTGACCTCTGGCGAACTTCTGACGGCTCTCCAGTACATCGAGGAGAACGATATGAAGGACTGTCTCAAGCTGATTCACTTCCATATTGGTTCGCAGATTACGAAGATTCGTCGTATTCAGAATGCGTTGCGTGAGGCGAGCATGTTCTACGTGCAGCTGCACAAGATGGGATATGGTGTCCAGTTCGTCGATTGTGGAGGCGGCTTGGGCGTTGATTATGATGGCAGCCGTTCGAGCAATAGTGAGAGCTCTGTCAACTACTCCATTCAAGAGTATGTGAACAACTGCGTCTATACGTTTGTGGAGGCTGCGAATGCCAATGAGATACCTCATCCCAACATCATCACAGAGGGAGGCCGTTCTTTGGCGGCACACCATTCTGTGCTCATCATGGAAGTGCTTGAAACCACTGAGGTGCCAGCGATGCCCGATGAATTTGAGGTGAAGGAAGATGACCACCAACTGGCCAAAGACCTCTACGACATCTGGTGCAACATCAATGTGCGCAATATGTTGGAAAACTGGCATGATGCCCAGCAGATTCGTGAAGAAGCCCTTGACCTCTTCTCTCATGGGATGCTCGACCTGCGTACTCGTGCTGATATAGAACGGATGTATTGGGCTGTGGCTCGTGAAATCAATACGCTTGTCCACACGATGAAGCATGTGCCTGAGGAGTTCCATTCGCTCGACAAACTCTTGGCAGACAAATACTTCTGCAACTTCTCCCTCTTCCATTCGCTGCCTGATGCTTGGGCGATTGACCAAATCTTCCCCATCATGCCCATCCAGCGACTCAACGAGCGTCCTGACCGCAATGCTACGTTGCAGGACATCACTTGCGATTCTGACGGCAAGATTGCGCAGTTTGCGACAGAGACAGGGGTGAGTCACTTCATCCCTCTCCATACGCTCGACAAGAAGAAGGGCTCTTATTATATTGGTGTCTTCTTGGTGGGTGCTTATCAGGAGATTTTGGGTGATATGCATAACCTCTTTGGCGACACGAATGCCATCCACGTCACGACCGACAAGGATGGCTACCACATCAAGAACATCATCGATGGTGAGACGGTGGCAGACGTGCTCAGTTATGTGCAGTACGAACCCAAGAAATTGGTTCGCAGTCTCGAAGTTTGGGCTAAGCAAGCCATCAAGGAGGGCAAGATCACGCTCGAAGAAGGCAAGGAGTTCTTGGACACCTACCGTTCAGGACTCTACGGATATACTTATTTGGAATAATGGCCAATCTCAAAGGTTTAGCGAAAGATACAGCCATCTATGGCATGAGCAGTATCGTGGGCAGGTTCCTCAATTACCTGCTCGTGCCGCTCTATACCAACTATATGCCCAAAGAGTCGGGTGATTATGGTGTGAGCGTGAACATCTATGCTTATACGGCATTAGCACTGGTGTTTCTCACGTTTGGTATGGAGACGACGCTTTTCCGTTTTGCCAATAAGGAGGGAGAGAAGCCTGATGCTGTATTTTCCACAGCCATTACTGTGGTGGGTGTGCTTTCGGCTATCTTCTTGGCATGTGTCTTTGGTTTCATCACACCTATCAGTGATTTCTTGGGTTATGCCGACCATCACGAATATCTGTTGATGATGGCTAGCGTGGTGGTGCTCGATGCCATTCAGGCGATGCCGTTTAGTTACCTGCGTTTTCAGAAGCGACCCATCAAGTTTGCTTCGCTCAAAATGCTGTTCATCCTCTTCAACATCCTGCTCAACGTCCTTTATTTCGTGGTCTTGGGCAAGACGGAGGTTTATTATGTCTTTTGCATCAACCTTTGGTGTACAGGAGCCATCACGTTCTTCTTCATCCCTGATTTCTTCAAGGTGAAGTGGCAGTTTGACTTCGCCCTTCTGAAGCGTATGCTGGCTTATTCCTGGCCTATCCTTGTGCTGGGTATTGCTGGTGTCTTGAACCAGACCGTCGATAAGATTATCTTTCCGTTGGTTTGTGATGAGGCTGATGCGAAGGCACAACTGGGTGTGTATGGGGCTTGTGTGAAGGTGGCGATGATTATGGCGATGATCACCCAAGCGTTTCGATACGCTTACGAACCCATTGTGTTCTCGAAGGCGAAAGACAAGGACAGCAAGGAATACTATGCTGTGGCGATGAAATACTTCATCATCTTCACGCTCTTCGCTTTCTTGGCTGTGATGGGTTATATGGACATCCTCAAGCACATCATTGGTGAGGAATATCGTGAGGGACTGGTCACCGTCCCCATTGTGATGGCGGCAGAAATCATGATGGGCATCTATTTCAACCTCTCGTTCTGGTATAAACTCATCGACAAGACCATTTGGGGCGCTTGGTTCTCGCTGACAGGTTGTGCTGTGCTCGTCGCCATCAATGTCATCTTCATTCCCAAGTACGGCTATATGGCTTGTGCGTGGGGTGGTTTTGCTGGTTATGCTACCTCTATGACGCTCAGTTACTTCGTGGGTCAGCGTCTCAATCCCATCCAGTACGACCTCAAGGGCATCTTCACCTATATCCTTCTGGCGGCAGCCCTCTTTGTGGCGATGATTTATCTGCCCACCTCCTGGCCCATCTGGCTTCGTCTCCTCCTCAACACCCTCCTCATCATCCTCTTTCTGCTGGAGATCATCCATAGGGACCTGCCCTTGCACAGTCTTCCAGTCATTGGAAAGAATTTTCAGAAAAAGTCGTAATGACGAAAATCGAAATAACGTAATAACGTGATAACGAAATAACGAAAACAATATATGATGAAAAAGATTGCATTACTATTGTTGTCAGTCCTCTCTCTCTCTGCTCATGCTGATGAGGGCATGTGGGTGATGGGCAATTTCTCTGCGAAGACAGATTCGATTCTTCGCAGTTTGGGTTTGGAATTGTCGCCTGAAGAATTGTTCAGTACAGAGAACCCGTCGCTGAATGATGCTATCGTGCAGTTGGGTGGCTTCTGTTCTGGTGTGGTGGTCAGTCCTGATGGTCTGATGTTCACCAATCACCATTGTGGATTCGATGCCATCCAAGATCACTCGACCCCCAAGAACGACTACCTGAAAAACGGCTTCTATGCCAGGTCCTTCGAGGAAGAACTTCCCAACGAAGACCTGTATGTGCTCTTCCACATCAAGACGGTCGATGTGACAGATCTCATCTTGGGAGCTATTCCTGCTGATGCCGACGAGTTACAGACAAATACCATCATCGATTCCGTCTCTCGCAAATTGATGGAGATGGTTGATTACAGCGGCAAGGGCATCGAAAGTGAGGTGAATGCTTTCTATAAGGGCAGTAAGTACTATCTTTCTGTCTATCAGCGTTATGATGACGTGCGACTGGTCTATGCCCCCCCACAGTGCTTGGGCAAGTATGGTGGCGACACAGACAACTGGATGTGGCCTCGTCAGACCTGTGATTTCAGCGTCTTCCGTATCTATGCAGACAAAGACAACAATCCTGCTACATACAGCAAGAATAATGTGCCTTATCATCCTCGCAAGTATGCTCATGTCAGCACGAAAGGCTATCGTGAAGGTTCTTTTTCGATGACGCTGGGCTATCCGGGCAGCACAGATCGTTACCTCTCTTCATACGGTATTGAAAGTACAATGCGCACCACCAATGATGTGCGTTATCAGGTGAGAGGCGTGAAACTCGCCATCCTTGATGAGGCGATGAAGCAGAGCGATGCCATCCGCATCATGTATGCCTCGAAGTACGCCAGCAGTTCCAACTACTGGAAGTTCTCGCTGGGTCAAAACACAGCATTGGACAATCTGCACGTTATCGCTGAGAAACAGCAATTGGAGAGGGATCTCATGCAATGGGCACAGGAGGACACCCTTGCACGAGGCCGCTATATAGGTGTGCTTGATTCCTTACAGCATTTCTATACAGACAATTACGAAACCCTTTATGGTCGCAACCTCTGGATCGAGTCTTTCTATAGCGGCAGCGACATCTTCAGTTTCGTTCTGCGCAACCTGATGCGTTCTCGTAATGATGACTTCCAGGAACGTGTGGCCAAGCAGTATCGCGACATTGATGTGCCTACCGATAAGAAGGTCTTCTTGGCTTTGCTCCAGAACTATATGCAGCATGTTCCTAATCAGCGTTTCCAACTTCATGATATCCCCCAAGAGGTTGATTCCCTATTTCAGGGTGACTATGCCCGCTTTGTGGATGACCTTTATGAGAAATCCGTCTTTGCTCATCCTGATGACCTGAAGAAGGTTCACACCTTCGACGAGTTGAACGAAGACCCGATGTACGTTGCTGCCGTTGATGTGTTGAGCGCCTTCTTTGCTGTATGGGGTTGGCGAGGTGATGTGGAGACTCATGAACGGCTGTTGGGTGAGGGCATCCGTGAGATGAATCATGATCATGAGTACTATCCTGATGCCAACTTCACGATGCGACTCAGTTATGGACTCTGCGAACCCATTGCTTTCGAGCCTGGTACCACAGGCCTGAAGGAGGAGGCCACGAGTATGATCACTTCTCCTCGTTCTTTCCTCAACAAGCACGAGCAGAACCCTGACAACTACGACTATCGCCTCATTCCACCTGTCTATAAGTGGATGAAGAAGGGGAAGTTCTCCAAGCAGTACATCGACCAGCAGACGGGTCAACTGCCCCTTTGTTTCCTGACCACCAACGACATCACAGGTGGTAATTCTGGTTCAGGTATGTTTGATGGTTGGGGACGCCTTATCGGTCTTGCTTTCGACGGAAATTGGGAAGCGATGTCTGGCGACCTGAAGTTCGACAATGCCCTCCAGCGTTGCATAGGTGTTGATATCCGTTGGGTGCTCTCCGTAATGGACGATTACAGTCACGCCAAACGACTTATCAAGGAACTGACTATTCATTAGTTGAGAGTATAGGGTTGAGAGTTGAGAGCAAAATGAATGCCCGAAGCCATCACGGTTTCGGGCATTCCTGTCTAAAAACTAACCAATATCTATTCTATTTATTATGTTGTACTTTGTCTGTTGCTTACCAAACGACAACGCGTGTCCTGTGGTGTGGTGGCGGTGGTGGTGGAGGAGGTGCTCCATACCCATAGTCAGGCTCGAAGAGCCAGCAGTCGCAAAGGCAGGACTGCATGAGGAGTGAACCGAGAATCACTGCCAGAATTAATAAAATCTTTTTCATAAGGCTTCATGTTTTTAGAGTGAAACAATCAGTTTATTATATCGTGTCGATGAACCTTCGGATTTGAACCCTTTTGGTTTTGTTGACGATGCAAAGTTACGGGGTTTTGATAGGCATTGCAAGGTCATTTCCCCTAAACGGTGACGTGAAATTCCTAAACGTGGTAGGTTTTTTCCTTTTTCGCCGTTTTCGAATGAATTTTGCTAACTCGATAGACTCATTTTGGCCAGAAAAGCGCCTAAAATCTTAAATAATGTTAACGGGGGGGTAATTTGTGGGTTAGTGTTCTTGTATGTTGTTAAAAAAACCTATATTTGCATATTATAATGATTGAAAAAGAACGAAAATAGGTGCGTTTTGGATAAGAAAAACAGAAATATTAGAATTGTCGTCCTTCTATTGATATCATGGATTTTGTTGGGCGGCCAGACGTATGGTCAGAAAAACTTTGCTGTACGTAATAACTTGATTTATGACATCTCAGGTACACCCAACTTGGGTGTTGATGTGCGTGTGTCTCCTCATTGGACGTTAGGTCTCAATGCGGGTTATCGTCCTTGGCCTTTGGATGATAAGACGACACGCAAGTGGAAGCATTTCTTGATTGCTCCAGAGTTGCGTCACTGGAATGACAGTACGTTCCACCGTTCCTATTGGGGTGCGAACGTCTTCTACAGTCATTATAATGTAGGACATGTGACCTTCCCATTCGGTCTTTACAAGACGGTGCGTGACTATCGTGTGCAGGGTGACCTCATTGGTTTGGGTGCTTTCTATGGACGTTCTTGGCGACTGAACCGTTACTTCCGTCTGGAAGGCGAGGTTGGTCTTGGTGTCGGTTATACTTGGGCCAAGAAATATGAGTGCGCTCATTGTGGCACTTACCTCGGCCGTCACGACAAACCTTTCCTCATTCCTAAATTGACGCTCAACGTGGTTTATCAGAAGACAGAGAAGAAGCAGCCTAAGGAGCCGATCATCACGCCAATCGACACCACAACACCTCCACCTCCAGTGCTGGCCGTTCATCCTGTGCAGGAAAATACTGGCAAGGCTGGTGCGCTTCAGCGTGAGAATCCTGTGCTGGCTAACATTGCACAATATCGTCCATATGACCGTACCCGCATCCTCCGCAAGGAGAAGGGAGCACTCTATGTACACTTCCCTCTAGACAAGAGCGAGTTGAGTCGTGACTTCCGCAGCAATGCCAGCACGCTTGACCGCATCGTGGATATCACCCGTCAGATTATGGCAGACTCCACCAGTTCCGTGCGCCGCATCCAGATTGTGGGTCTGGCATCCATCGAGGGTAGGGTGCAGCACAACGAGCAATTGGCATCCGACCGTGCTCAGGCACTTAAGCAATATGTGCAGCAGCAAGTGCCACAGGCGATCGACAACCTTTTCGATGTGGCCAACGGCGGCGAGGCTTGGGCTGACCTGCGTGACCAAATCAACGATGTCGTGACAGAGATGACGAAGAGCACAGCGGAGGCAGATGGCCGTCGCTTGGCAGGATTGAAGCAGGCCATCGACATCATCGACAACGAACCTGACCTCACCCGTCGTGAGCAGCGTCTGCGTCAACTCGACGGTGGTCGTCCATTCGATTACATCAAGAAGAACTTCTTGGGTGATCAGCGTAATTCGGGCTACCTGCGTATCTACTTTGACTACGTGCCCGACACAGCTGCCGCCACCATCAATAAGGCCACTCAACTCATCCAGCAGGAGAAATTTGCTGAGGCTCTGCCTATGCTGCGAAGCGTTCAGCAAGACCCACGTTCATGGAACGCCCTCGCCGTTGCTCTTTGGGAAACAGGCGAGAAAGATGTGGCCCTCAACTTCTTCCGTCTCGCATCTCAGCAAGGCAATGCCGACGCTCGCGAAAACTTGAGAAAATTGCAGAAATAAAAAATAATGATAAAGAGATTAGTTAGTAAGAACAAATAGTATTAACAAATAAACATTTAGTGATTATGAAAAAGAATTTAGTTTATGCTATGATGAGCGCGATAGCACTCACGAGCGCAGTTAGTTTCACCGCTTGCTCGTCCGACGACGCAGTGGTGGAAAACAATCCTACGTATGATGGGAGCACAGTGAAGACTCAGTTCTCCATCTCATTCCCTGAGAATGTGGCTTCAACACGTATGACATCAGATATTGTGCAGGAGGCTCAATCTGTTGCAAAGTTTCGTGGTATGGATGGTAT
>JAFXVS010000024.1 GCA_017534815.1 Bacteroidaceae bacterium
TCACGTAGGTCTTGCTTGGTGGTGAAAGGAATTTTGCGGACATCGTCGAGGGTCTTGATATCCTCAGGCTTCAGTCCAATCTCGTCAAAACGTTTCTTGTAGAACGGTGAGTTCATACAATGCTTCACCGTTGCCTGCAACCGCTCCAGTTGCAGTTTCTTCAATTCTTCATGCGACAGTGTTTCGTACTGCGGATGTAAGTAAGGTGATTTATCGTCCATTATGATTGTTATTAAAAGTTTCTATTCTTTCTTTGAACATCGGTTCTTGCTCCTTCGAGAAGAACGAGGTGCAGATACGTACGCCTTGCTCATTCGATCCCATTGTATCGAGGGGGAACACGGCAATGCCGTAGTACATCAGTTCGCGGGTCAGTTCAAGGTCGTTCATGCCTGGATACTGTACCGTAAAGTAGAAGCCGTCGGCCAAAGGAGCACCTAAGTCGTTGTCATACACGAGGTAGAATCCGTTGGCCAAGAGCACGTCCTTCATGAACTTTGCCCTGCGACCATATTCGCGTACGTCGGCCAAGAAGTTATAACTGCCGTCGCAAGCCGCCTCCATCAGGGCTGCCATCGCATGCTGCACG
This sequence comes from Bacteroidaceae bacterium, assembly GCA_017534815.1. GTDB lineage: Bacteria > Bacteroidota > Bacteroidia > Bacteroidales > Bacteroidaceae > Minthosoma. The sequence goes on from JAFXVS010000024.1 coordinate 590, forward strand.
CTGTGGGTGGTGCCGCTGGAGAGGGTGTACATCAGACGGTTGCAGAAGAAGTTGCCAAACTCACCCACGCCAAAGTTTTTCTCCAAGGCTGGATAGACTCTGTGGTAGAGTCTGTTCGAGATGCAAGCCACACCAATGCGCTGACCGGCGTAAGAGAATGCTTTAGAACCAGATACGGCTAAGATGTATTTGTCTGTGTAGCGAGCGACCGTTGCCTGATAAGGTGCCTCGAATGGATGGCTCAAGTCTCTGCGGAAATCCATTGCAAAGTATGCGAGGTCTTCCAATATGATGCAGTCGTACTTGTCAGCAAGGGTGGCGATGCCCTTCAGTTCTTCTTCGTTGAAGCATACCCAAGAAGGGTTGTTGGGGTTCGAATAGACGATGCCGCAGATGTTGCCTGCTGACAGAATCTCGTCCAGTTTCTCAATCAATGCGTCACCACGAAAATCGTGAATGTCTAAGCCAATGTGTTTCAGACCAATCACATCACACTGGGTGGTCTGTACAGGGAACCCTGGCTGGATGAGCAGCACAGTATCTTTCTCAGGCATAGCATGATGCCAAGCTGTGAAGGTGGCGAAAGTGCCCTGCATCGAACCTGTCGTAGGGATGCAACAAAGTGGGTCGATGTCCACTCCGATAAAGGCTTTTACAAACTGTGATGCTGCATTCTTGATACGTGGAATACCGCCGTTGGGAGGATAGATGGTGGCACAACCATTTTGCAGTGCCTCCTGCTCTGCCTTCAGCGCAATCTGCGAAGGTTGCAAGCCTGGCACACCCATCTCTAAGTGGATGACTGTCTGTCCTGTCTTCTCTTCCAGCACTTTAGAAAGCGATTGGATGTCACGGATGGTGGCCTGCGAAAAATCGCCCAACCCCATCCCCTCAATGGCTTCGGTGACGACATTATAATCTAAAGGAGTTGTTTTCATTGAATGTTTATTGGTTGATGATTGACGTTCGCGAGTGGAACTCTTTCTTTAATCAGTTGCAAATTTACATAAAAGAATCAGAATTAGGGGTGCTTAAATAACAAAAACAGTTTTTTTCTGTAGAAAAAGTCAAGGATTTATGAAAAAATGAACTATTATTTATCAGCATTTTAGATTCTTTTACATATCTTTGCAAATTAAAACGACTGTACTCACTGAATAAATCATGCACTCATTGTACAAACGATACACATTATTTATATATAGAAACAAAATAAAAACAAAAATACAAGTATTATGAGGAAACAACAAGACCATTGGTGTCGCAACTTCTTAGGAGGAATTATGCTTCTCCTGTTGTGGTTTGCCATGCCGCTACGGGCACTTGCCACTTATGTGGATGAGTTGTACAATTACAATGTCAATTTGGAAGGTGTGGATAAGATCACGATGAGGCTGCCGCTCTACGACACGTCGGGGGCAGACTGCTGGATCAAGTACGCCTACATTTATGTTCAAGTGGATGGTGAAGGTGACAGCTCCAAAAAGACCTTGCTTTATTGGAAGGCGGAGACTGACATTGACAACGATCATCTCTACAATGATGCAACCTTCTCCACAGGTGTGAATGGAACGGTGCAGATTATTCGTGACATAGACCATGGTAATGAAGTGGTCGGCAAGAATGACACCAAAATCCGCATCTACCGTCCCAACAAAAACCAGAACTTCTTTAACTTCACAGCTGTTTGGAACATCCCCAATGAGTATCGTGGTAAGAAAGTCAAGCTGACCTGGTCGGTGAGACGTGATGGTAATCGCCGTTTCGACGAGGATGTCGAGGGCTTGGAGAGCAAGTTGATAGAAATTCCGTCAAGACCTCCTCTCGTCACACCAGAACTGTTGACCCCGATGTTGGCATACGAACGCGCCAATGCCGGCAAGATCATGGTGCCTTGGATGGTGGCAACAAGTACAGTGTATGATGCCAAGTTGCACTATACCCCTTATGGCGGTTCAGAAGTGGTGGAGCCCATTGACACTGCGTCGTCAGGTTTCATCTATTTCCCCATGGAAACACCTGTTCGAAATTGTTACATCTCTGTCAAGTACAAGGATACGGAAAAGAAGGATCAGACATCTGAGTCAGTCAAAAATATCGATATGCCGATCCTGCACACAGCCCAAAATCTGCATGCGTTCTTGCAGCCTAATGGAACAGGAAAGGTGACATGGAGCATCAACTATCCTGGCTACAAAGATGTGATGGAGTCAGACATGTGGGAAATCCAGCGTTGTATAGGTGAAGATGCCAATGAAAAAAACTGGCTGACTATCGGACAATTGGGCTTCGATAAAGATGTCACCGACTATTCTTATGAGGATGAGAATCTGTTCTCCGTTTATCAAAGCGACAGCATTCGCTATCGTGTGCGACGTGCCAGCACAGCTATCTGGGGCTGGGAGAAAATAGCCGGCGTTGCCTATGCTGTTGCAAAGGAGCGCTATTTCTTGCCATACATTAGCAATGCCACGGTCACCAAAGCCGAGAACTGGGGCGTGAACGATGAGCACAAAGTGAATATCCAGTGGGAGACACGAAGCACACCGCTGAAGCCATACGATATGGATGGCCGTTTTATCATCCGTAGCCGTGAAGACTGGCAAGCCTTTGCCCAACTGGTGAACGAAGGGCAGAACACCACCTTGGATGCCGTCATGTATGCTGATGTCAATCTGGGCACCTTGCAAGACATGGTGGGAACGTTGACCAGTCCTTATAAAGGAACCTTTGATGGTAACGGACATACGTTGACAGTCAACTATGTATCTGATGACCAAGGCACATATAGTTCAGGTAGGGAAATACCTAAAACGGCTCCGTTTGCCCATGTGGGTGCTAATGCAACCATCAAGAATCTGCGTACGGCAGGTACCATTCTGGCTAAGCGTCAATTTGCATCAGGACTTGTGGGCTGGGTGCTGTCTGGTAATAATGAGAAGACCGTGTCGATTCAGAGTTGCCAATCCTCTGTCATCATTAATTCTACCGTGGATGGTGACGGATCGCATGGTGGATTCATCTCTGTAGTGGATGGCGGTCCTGTCCTCTTCGAGAATTGTATGTTCGATGGAAGTATCATCGGTCCACAGACGCATTCAAGCGGTGGTTTTGTGGGATATACCAGAGGGACCTTGACGATGAATAGTTGCTTGTTTGCTCCCCAAGTGGTGAACCTCAACACGAGAGATTGCCAAACATTCTACCGCGCCGCAAGCTCACCTCAATTACCCTCCTGTTATTATACAACTTCTATAGCAGGCATTCAAGGAGTTGCCGTGAGTACCCCATTGGATCTCAATAGACTTCTTGCTAGCCTTGGTGAAAACGCTTGGGAGCTTGATGGCGATTTTGTACGGCCTCAAATGCAATCCATCAACTATGAAGTGGAAACCCAATACGCTGCGGACGGAAGGATTATCTTGCGCAATGCCAGTGACTGGGTGACGTTTGCTGATTTGGTGGATGGCGGTATGACCAATCTGAATGCCATCATGGTCGAAAACATCGACCTCGGCGATGTGCAGACAATGGTTGGTTTGGATAAGGCATATTGTGGCGATTTTGATGGCGGTGGTCATACATTGACCGTAGCCTACACCGATAATAGGTATGAGGGAAAGTGCGCTCCTTTTGTCAATGTCGGTGAGGGGTGTAGCATCCACGACCTCCATGTGAAGGGAAGCATCACAGGTCTTACACGGTATGTGGGCGGTATCATTGCGTCCTCAGGTAATAATGTTAGTCTGAAAAACTGTGTGAGCGATGTGGCCATTAACATCAATGCACCGTGCCCTTATCATATTTCTGGTTATGCTGGAGGTCTCATTGGCTACCAGAAGGGTAATGTGACCATTACAGATTGTGCTTTTTATGGTTCGATTACCTCTAGCATTCAGGAAATGCAGTATTATGTGAGTGGAATCGTCGGTCGTGGAAGGCCTGTCAGTGAACGAGCACGAGTTGACTATACTTTGACGAACGTCTTGTCTGCTCCAACCAGCATTGATGTGGCCAACGCTATGTATGTAAGGAATGTGACTTATGCCTTTATTGACCCAGAACCATCAACGAGCACATGGGTCAATCAGACAAACTGCTATTACACCACCAACACAGGTGTCAACCCTATACATCTTAAGGATAACACGACCGCGACAGAAGCTAACAACATGTCTGCAACGGAATTAGCTGGCAATTTGGGTAGTGCATGGTCAGTGTACCAGGATAGAGCCATGCCAATAGGGGCTATCAAGAATAGTGAAGAAGAAGCCAGTGTTGACATTGCACGTTGGGATGACCGTGCCAAGATGGTGATACATACTGAGATGATTTCCTCGACGGGCGAAACGGTACATACAGCCGATAGGGTACTGACCGACGAAGAAGTGAAGTCTGGAAAGTACACGCTTGACTTGACCAACACTTGTGTGGATTATCAGTTCCGCATCACCGTGGATCGCAATCAGTCACCACTCTATATCGGTTTGCGTAGTCGCGACCAATCCTATTCGACCAACGTGGCGAAGACGGAGAGAGGAGAGGATGCCGTCTATGAGTTCAACCTCAATGGTGAACTGACGGAACTGACAGCTACCCCGCAGCAGTCGAGTGTGCTCCTCAAGTGGACGACCAATGACCTGAGTGTGGACTATTTCCGTGTATTGCGTCGCGACAAGGCTGACCCGACGAACAAGTTGGATACCCTTGTGACCAACTACCAGCAGGTCCAATATACAGACAACACGGTTCTCTCACAGCACAATTACATCTATCGTGTGGAAGCCGTTGTGGATTGTGAGGGTCTGCACCAGTCTGCTCTCGAAGAAGAAGGACATTGTGAGCCAACAGGTATGGTGTGTGGTTATGTACGTCTGGCTGACGGAACGGCTGTGGCTGGTGCTACTGTCACGGCTGATGTGGCAAAAGGCTCCAATATCTTGAATCCTTCACATGGTGTGGCCGTGACTGACGAAACGGGCTATTTCGAGATTGCAGGTTTGGTCTATCAGACGAAGGGCAGTTACACCATCAATGTCAGCACCAAGGGCAATGAGGCTAGCTATGACGCGCGCACTGTGGAGTTCACAGAGGACAAGAACCTCTTCAGCAATGTGGTGTTCTACTCAGACACCTACTATATCTATTCGGGTACTGTCATGTACGATGGTACCAGCATCCCAGTCTTGGGTGCTCAGTTCTTGCTTGATGGCAAACTGATGACCAAGAGTTCTGGTCCTGACAAGGGCAAGCCTGTGACCACCAACAGTTCGGGTGAGTTCTCGCTCAGCCTGCCACAAGGCAACCATCAAGTGCAGGTGGTGAAGGATGGTCACGTCTTTGACAAGCAAGGCTTCATCATCAATCATGATGCAGTGGGTGACCAGACGGTTCTCGATGTACAGGCAAACCGCTATCAGATTTATCTGTGGGACAAGACCCGTGTCATCTTGCGTGGTCGTGTGGTCGGCGGTGTGGAACAGGGCAACAAACCCTTGGGCAAGTCACTCTCGACCAACAACCTTGGCGACAGCATCCGCATCGTCATGCAGTTGGAAGGCGACAATGTCTCTTGGATTGTGCGTGACCAGAAGGATGAGACCATCAAGATGCGCGACTCCCTCTATGCACATGGCTTGAATGATACGACCCGTGTGGTTTCTACCCAACACACCATCACCATTGCACCCGACAACAAGACGGGTGAGTACGAGATACCTTTCATTCCTACGAAGTATAAGGTGACAGACATCTATTGTAACGGTTATGCCACCCTCTTCCAGGCAGGTAAGGTGGGTGAGACGCTCGACCTCTCTAACTATGGCGTGGGCGACACAATCACCTACAACCGCATCTACCATAAACCCGCCACACTGGCTTACGAGCAGTTCACGGGTACGTTGGAGAAATATCTGGGTATTAAGTCCTATAAGGCGCAAGACAATATCGGCCAGAGCGTTGATGTCACCCTGTGGAGCCCAGAGAAGGGCTACAGCCTTGGACATCCTGTCTTCATGGCGGGCAATCCTTCTCTGTTGACGCTGTCTGCCCGTGAGGAATATTTCTATAATAATGTGGAAAAAGATACGCCTGATGACATTGTGCTTCTGAGCGGTGGAACCGTGTATATGCACAACGGACTGATTGGTCCTGAGCATACCGACTCCATACATTTGGATTCTTTAGGTCAGGCAAGTTACCTCTTTACCCCAGAGAATGTGACCTTCGTCAACCAAGGCGATGACGCCCTGCGTTCACTCACCTTCACCTTGCTCTACGATGCCACCTATTACGACATCAAGCCGTTGAAGGCATATGTGATGGCTGTTCAGCCCAAGTCTCAGGGCAAGCGTCTTGTGGTGGCAAGCAGACCTCACCTGATTGACATTCTGCGTGATCCCCCAGGTGGTAAGAGTAGTGCCTATATCGAGGCAGGCTCCAAGATCAACTACGGCTACACCTACGACATCAATGCAGAAATAGGCGTTTCATTTGAATTGGGAGTGGGTAAAGGCTCCAACTACTACGAAGGTATTTGGGCTGGTGATAAGACCGGTACCACTGCTGGTAACATCAATAGTGCCGACAACTACAAACTGACCACATTGAACATCACCACAAGTTATTTCGGCAATTGGTCATACGAATATGAGTTCGTGACCAAGGAGAGGATTGAAACTGGTGAGGGCATCAAGAAGGCTGGCGAGGTGGTGGACATCTACATCGGTGCTACAGATGAAACGGTGATGGAAGAAGCCATTGCTGTGCGTGCCGTGCCTGAGTCGATGTATAAACTTCTGGTTCCAGCCACAGGAAACTCCTTCAATATGGGGGGCAAGACTTACGAAGTGTCAAACGGTACCGTGAAGGTGCTGGCCGAAGGTACAGATGAAAAGGGTCAGAAAGTCTATCTGATTCGCGACGAAGTGATGCAGGTGTCCTCCAAGCTCAAGACAACTTTCGTGCATTCTGAAATATATATTGAGAAGGAGTTGATACCTCAGCTCTTCCGCATTCGCGAGTCGTTGATGCTGCCGAAGGGTACCACTGCAGCCGAGGCGAAGGCCTATGCCAAGAGCCGTAAGCATCCAGTCTATGTAAGCCTTGTGGCACCTGATGACCCGACTTATGCATTCTACGATGCAAATGGTAATAAAACCTATACGCAGTATGTGCCTGAGGGTACAGAAAATACGCTTCAGACTGACTCCATCTCTGCGCTCAACGAACAGATCCGGTCATGGATTGGTTTCTTGGCTACCAATGAGCAGGAGAAACTGATGGTGACCGAATCGGACAAGGTGAAGACCTACAGTTTCGATGGCGGCAGCAAGGTGGAATACTCCGAATCGTTCGCTTTCTCCAAGGGACGTGAGAATTACATGAAGATTCCGCTCATCAGTGGCATTGAAGGTTTGGGCGATGATTTGATGATGTTTGGCAACAATGCGTTGAAGCAATGGGGTGACGGGGAAGATAAAGCCAAGAAGGATGACGCCACGAATAAGGTTTCATTCTCCGCACTTGGCACGAAGTTGACCTTTGCCTTCAAACCTGTGGTGTCGTTCGACTTCAACTACAAGAACACCACGAATGAGGAGAACTCCAAGGAGACAGGCTTTACGTTGGCTTGCGACAAGGATGCTTTCTTGACGGTGGATGTCTATCGCACGAAAGTGGATCTGAGTGGCTATGAGGATAAGATCAAGAGTGGTGACATGAGTGTCATCTACAAGTATTCGGAAGAGGTAAAGTCAAAGATCCGTGCAGGTGCTTTGGGTACCAACCAGACCCTGTCATTCATGCCTTACGACACCAAGACCTACAGCAACTTCGTGTTCCGTACCCGTGGTGGTGCGACGAAGAAGCCTTACGAGGATGCTCGTCTCACAGAATATTACAATCCAGGTCTTGTACTGGACGAGAAGACCATTCCAATTGACAACCTGAGGATTTGGACGGATCAGGCTACCGTGAGCAACGTGCCATACGGAGAGCCAGCCCGCTTCACCATCCACTTGTCAAATGAGTCGGAGGTTCCTAATATGGCTACACCTTACTTCCAGTTGTGCCGTATGGACAACGATGAGAATGCCAAGGGTGCCAAAATCTATGTCGATGGTGTGGCACTGTCACCTAACGGCATAAGAGTATGGATGGAGCCTAACACCGTTGTGGACAAGCAGGTGGAAGTGTATGCTGGTACAGAGTTCGACTATAACAACCTGACTCTTTGTATTTGGGATCCTGATGACGAAGACCGCAGGTGGAAGCAGAATATCACGGCTCACTTCCTCCCGTCAGCTGGCAAGGTCAACATCGCTTCTCCTGACGATAAGTGGGTGCTCAACACGGAGTCTCCATACAACAAGGATAAGCAAAGCCACTACATGCCTGTTCGCATTGACGGATTCAATGTGAATGCACGTGGCTTCGACCATATCGAACTGCAATACAAACTCTCCACTGAAGGTGACAAGAGTTGGGTGAATGTATGCTCTTACTACAAGAGCGACTCGCTCATGGCGCTGGCTTCTGGTGAGCGCAAACTCATCAAGAACGACGGCTACATCGATGATGCCATCTTCTATGGCGAGAAAGACCCTGTGGAGCAGAACTACGACCTGCGTGCTGTGGTCTATTGCCGTCACGCTGGAGGATTCATCATGGCTGAGTCAGACGTGCTGAGCGGTGTGAAGGATACACGCATTCCAGTGCCATTTGGTACGCCAAAGCCTGTGTCGGGCATCCTCGACATTGGCGATGACATCATCATCTCCTTCTCAGAACCGATTGCAGGCAACTACCTCTCTAAGGTGAATAACTTTTCCGTACTGGGTACGACCAACTCATCCAACATCACCCTCTCGACGGCATTGCGCTTCGAACAGAATAGTGCCGCATTAACCAAGGGTAGCCGTGACTTGGCCGGCAAGGACTTTACGTTCGACCTGATGATCCATCCTGATGACAATGGCAAGGCGATGACTGTGCTTTCTCATGGTCGTGATGATCATCATGTGACCTTGGGCGTGACAGCTGACCGCAAGTTGATGGCCATCATGGACGGCAAGCTAGTCGTGAGTGACAAGTCCGTCAACTTCACAGGCCTGCATCAGGTGGTGTACGCATTCCAAGAAATCACCAAGTCTGATGGATCACCTGCTATGCAAGTGACATTCTTCGACGGCTCTCTCGAAATCGGCAAGGGAACACTGGACGGCACCTATAATGGCAATGGTGGCATCATGCTGGGTATGAATGCTCAGCGAGACTCCCTCGATTCGAAACTCTTGGATGATTATGAGGGAGGCATGCTGGAACTCCGTCTGTGGAGCTCTGCCCTTACATCCAGTGACATCCAGAAGTTCAGCCAGAAGTCGCTGACGGGTTATGAACTGAATCTGATTGACAACTATGCATTGAACGAGGGTGAGGGCATCAAGTACAGTTACGATAAGGCTGTGGGTGGCAGTGACCTCGAACTCTTTGGCACGTCGTGGATCATGCCGAAGGGCATCAGTCTGGCGTTGGATGGCGAGACCGGTATCAAGCTCAAATCCGAGTTCTTCGACCGTGATGCAGAGGATGACTACACGCTCATGTTCTGGTTCCGTACGGGTAGCTATGACGGTACTTTGATGGCGAATGGTTTGGCTCAGGACGAGGCCAACAACGGTATGCACTTCAATGTTGGCGTAGAGGATGGTGAACTGGTGTTCCGTTCGGCTGGTCAGCTTGTGAAGACCGGCGCCTTTGTGGCAGATGCAGCTTGGCACCACTTCGCTGTGACCATCAACCGTGCTCGCAATGTGGGTAACATCTATATCGACCAGAAACTCAAGCAGACCTTCCCGACTGTGAACATAGGCGGTATCAATGGCGAAGAACTTGCTGTGGGCGCCACCTATACAGATGCCCAGACGACCGTCAAGCCGCTGAAGGGTAACATCGACGAAATCGGTATGTATGAGATGGTGCTGCCAGAGAACCTCATCAAGTCCTTCACGTCTTCCACGCCGACAGGTCGGGAGATGGGTACGATGGTGTATCTGACGTTCAGCCGCTCTGAGAAGTTGGATGACAACTCACAACAACTAACGCCTATAGGCATCAGCCTGCACAAGTATCGTGACAATCAAGGCAAGTTCTCTGAAACCCGTCAAGATACCATCGTGGCAGAGAGCGTCGTGGATAAGTACGCAGACAGAATACATTACGCTCGAATGCGTGAAAAGGCTGAGCTGGAGAATCTGGAGTTCAGTTATGTGGTGGACGGACAGAATCTCCTGCTGAATCTCGACGTGCCGGAACCAAGCATCGAGAAGACCAACGTCTATATCACGGTGAAGGATGTGGCTGACCTGAATGGTAACCTGACCGCAAGCCCTGTCCTCATGGATCTCTACGTTTATCGCAACTCGTTGCGTTGGGACAGGAAGCAGGTGGACATTGCGGCCAACTATGGCGAAGGTGCCAAAGTGGAGGTGAAGGTGAAGAACCTCAGCGGCAAGCGGCAGAACTACTCGCTGGTTGGCATGCCTATCTGGATCACACCTTCAAAGACCGCTGGCGTCATCGACGCATTGCACGAAGAGACCATCACGCTGGAAGTATCGCCTTATATCAACATCGGCGACTATAGCGAGAAGTTCTTCTTGGTGGGTGAGAGCGGCATGACCGAACCGCTGCCTGTCAACATCGTCATTCGTGGCGAACGTCCGGCATGGACGGTGAGCGATGGTCTGAAGACGAAGAACATCACCATGAACATGATTGCGAGAGTACGCCTGAACGGTAACATCGCACATGACCCGGATGACATGCTCGCTGTCTATGGCGACCATCATCAGTTGTTGGGTGTGACGAACATCGATGTGGATCAGACTGCGTCAGCCAATGAAGGACTGGCTTATCTGACCATCTACAACAATGCGGATACGCCTACCAGATTGGACTTCGAGTTCTTCGATTCATCGACAGGCAAGATCTATGAGGTGGAGCCCGACATGGAACACTATCCAGATGGCGTCACCTTCAAGGCGAACACGCTCGTGGGTTCGAGTGCAGATCCTGTGGTGCTGGAGCAGACGCTCATGGAAGTGCAGACCATCCGTCTGAAGAAGGGATGGAACTGGCTCTCCTTCTATGTGGAACGATTCGAGGATGAGACCGTCAGCAATACGCTGGACGATGTGGCCGACTGGGAGGTGGGCGATGCCTTCGAGGTCATCAACAGCCAGGGAGAACCTTATCAGTACTCCTACAAGTCCAAGGTACATCCAAAAGATCCTAACCAGCGCATCTACTTCTGGGATCATGGCGAAGACCTGCTGAAGCTTGACCCACGTCTGATGTACCGCTTCTACTCGAAGAGCGACAAGTTGGCATACATCTCAGGCTTGGATTTCAGCAGAGGCGTGACCGTGAAGCACGGATGGAACCGTGTCGGCTACATATCAGCCATCAACCTGCCTATCTCTGTGGCACTGACCGACTACACCGACAACGCATCGGAAGGCGACATCATCAAGTCGCAGGACGAGTTCGCTGTGCTGAACATCATCAACGGCGTCAGGGTATGGAAGGGTACGCTCAAGTATCTGCGTGCTGGCGAAGGCTACATGATCAAGCGTCAGGCAACGGATGAATACAAGTTCTACTATCCTGACTACACATCCTCTTCACGCTATGCAGGTCCTAACACCTCTAGCTCACGTGCATTGCTCTTCGACAACGACATGGCATCCAACATGAACGTGATAGCCGTGACCGATGGCATCGAACTTGAGGCTGGTGACCGACTGGTGGCATATCATGGAGCAGAAGTGTGTGGTGTGGCAGAAGCCGACGAAGACGGACTCTTCTTCCTCACAGTGGCAGAGTCTGGCACCCGTTCTGCCAGCGACATCCAGTTCACCATCGAGCGTGAAGGCGAAGTGGTGGCGAAGACCGGTCAGACGATGGCCTATCAGACGGATGCCCTCATCGGCAGCGTTCCAGAGCCTACCGTCATCAGCTTCATCTCCACCGATGGCATGGCCGAAGGCGAGTGGTACACCCTCCAGGGAATCCGCCTGCCAAGTCGTCCAGCCACCAACGGCGCATACATTTATAATGGTAAGATTGTCTATATCAAATAAACAAATATGAAAAAGTTCAATATCCTCATGATTCTTGCAGTCCTCACCCTCGTGTGGGGCTGCAAAGATTCCGATGGTGACGGTGGTTCCAACTCCAGTACCAGTGCCCAATACTTGACACCTGGCACCGACGCTCGTCCATCGTGGCAGAAACCCGACTACAACGAGTTTGAAAACACCATGTACATACAGTTCCAGTTGCAGGAGCAGTTCGCATCCTATGTGACCGACCAAGACCTCATGTGTGCCATGATTGGCGGAGAAGTGCGTGCCCTCACGGCACCCAATGAATCAGAAGGCGACACCTACTTTCCCCTCTCCATCGCAGCCAATGGCGGTGAAGAAGATGTGACCATTGCCTACTACTGTGACCGTCTCCACCGCATCTACAAACTCGAAAATTACCTCTACTTCGATACCAGCATGTCACCCACCGATGCAGAGGGCAACCCCTATGTACTCACAATTATACCAAACGACAATAAGAAAGGAAAATAAACACAACAAATGAAAAAGATATTAACAATTTGTGCATGTCTGGTCGCAGGGGCGGCTATGGCACAAACAACGCCCATTGAGATTAGCGATAGGGCAGGACTGGAGGCAATCGCCAATAATTTGACTGGTTCCTACATTCTGACAGCAGACATAGATTTGGGTGGTAATTATGATACAGAAACTAATTTGTGGACACCAATTGCAGCTCCAGTTAATGAAGATGACACTCGCTCATTCCAAGGGACTCTCGATGGCGCTGGACATACCATTTCTGGTCTTGCTGTGAAAACAAGTTCCACCTCAGCCACTTATGTGGGTCTCTTTGGACGAATTGCCTCAACAGGCGTGGTGAAAAACTTGAACGTCAGTGGAACATTGGGAACTAATGGAGGAAGCGATGCCTCCAATGGCAATATCGGTACTATCGCAGGTGTCAATCATGGTACGATTCAGAATTGCTCCAGTAGTGCAACGTTGTATGTTTTCGCAGCTGATACAGATGCAGGTGGCATCGTTGGAGAGAATCGTGGCAGCATCCAAAACACTTCTTATACAGGCACACTCGAATTTGGATCATATTCGGCTGACAAGATAGGTGGCATTGTGGGTGATAATGAAACAAGTGGTCTTCTTTGTGGTTGTACTAAGAAAGGAACTCCTATTTCTACTGAGACTGCAGGCACAACTGTGTCAGGTCAAATCTTTGGACAGAATAA
>JAFXVS010000006.1 GCA_017534815.1 Bacteroidaceae bacterium
AGGTTCATGTCAGCAGAAGAGCGAACCACAGCCCCCGGCTTATGGCACTCCGTCAGCGCCTTAGGCACTAGCGACCCCGCATACAGTATCAGGTCAGCCCTCTCCAGCATCCGCCGTCCCCTCACCGATATCAAGTCCGGATCTCCAGGACCCGCCCCCACAATCTCAATATGTCCTTCCAGCATTCGCAGGTATTTGTAGTCTATGGCGAGGGCAGCCGTCCAGTTCTTCCCCTTCACCTTGGGAACAATCAGTTTACCATTGTTTGCCCCAAGGATGGCGGCTGCTTCACAGACAGAAGGTGTTCCCACATGCTGGGCTACCGTCTTGCTGGGATTGGGAACCTCCACCTTGGCGAGTTCCTCTGCCGTGTAGAATACCAGCTCTTCTTCTAAATCATCGACAAGCATCGCACAAAACTCTTCATCCTCCTTCACGTCAATGGTACAATAGCGTTTGTAGCAAGGCAATACACCCATCTGGTTCATGGCCTCGTCAATTTCGTCGTAGATGTCCTCATAGTCTTTAGGATGATGAGCAAGTCCAAAGCCCAAAGCAGCAATCATCGGCACGAAATGCAGTTCGAGCATGCCGTATGGTACACTGAGGTTGTAGGGCGTCACCAGAATGGCCAGCTTAAACTTCTTGGGATCTATATCTTCAATGCTTTTCACGACGGTCACATGCTCTGGCAAAGTCTTCTCCAGATAGTCCGTGCCTTCATCGCAGATATCCATCAGCAGGGCTGTAGGCTCCCGATTGACGAAAGCAAAGATACACTCATTCATGTCGTCGTCGCTGGCGACAGCCCAGTTGAAGCGTTCTGCAAAAGTGTCGAGTGCCCAGAGGCCAGCATTGTCGCTTTGCGTGGTGATGACCTCGCGCCCTCCGATGATAGCAGCCACCTCGCGGGTCAGGTCGTTCGCCCCGCCCACATGACCGCTGAGCACAGAAATGACGTGCTGCCCAAAGCTGTCGATGCACACCACCGCAGGGTCTTTGTGCTTGTCCTCCACGAGAGGTGCAATTGTCCTCACACAGATGCCCATCGCCCCGATGAAGATGAAAGCATCGTAGTTCTTCCACTTACTTTTCACTTCCGTGCGCTGGATGGACTTTGCGCCCAATTGTCTCTGCAAGGTCACGGCAATCTCGCTGCCCGCCTCGCTAATTGGTATAATGGCTATTTTCATGCGGTAAAGTATTAGTCCTACTTGATGTTGCAAAGGTAGTGCAAATCGAGCACAGTACAAAGGGAAAAACACTTTTTCACTTTTATATTGTTCCAAACTTTCAAAGATCGCTGTCAACCTACGTTTTTTTTGCTTCCCCTAAGGGAAAATTTTGTGGCCGTTAAGGGCTGCAAGTTTTCTCCTTGGTTCGACGCTGCAAATTTACGATATCCACATTGCGGTCTACGAATGTTTGGGCAAAAATTTTTTGTGTTTTTTGATTTTTTCGGCACACTTCACATGTTGTCTTATGCTGGATTGGTTGACAAACAAGCGTGTCATGAGTGTCACGAGTGTCATTAAGGATTTTCGCTCGATTTTGGCTCATAATAAGTATATAGAATATATAATTATTATGGCGTAAAAAACGCCTCCCGAAATCCAAAATCCTTAATGACACTCATGACACATGACACTCATGACACGCCCATTTTTTACGCACATTAGTAGTATTATATATTGTGATATAAATGATTGAATATTAATATATTAGTTATAAATAACTCTTTCGAAATCCTTAACAAGATTTAACAAGTTTTATTTGGTGGGGAAGAAAGAAGTATATACCTTTGCGGAAAAACGTAAATAACTGAATATTAATAATTTAATTATTATGATTAATAATTTTTATACAAACAAGGTATATTTTGCAAAAGGACTTACTTTTGTGAAATATTTGGATGTCGCAACACGTCTGGTTAATGTCTTCCATCGTCAAAAGATTGCGTGGGAAATGTTGCCGCAAACTTCATCGCCACTCCATATCTGGGCACGTGACTACATGCCTGTGCAGGTGCGTAAAGATAAGTTTGTGAGATTCTGCTACGCCCCTGATTATCTTCGTGAAAGCCCTGAATACAAGCCCGATACCTCTGCCGTTCTTTCAGAACTTGGCATTGAGGTGATAGACTCAGACATCGTTCTTGATGGCGGCAACGTGGTCAGTTGTGGCGACAAAGTTATCTTGACCGACAAAATCATCAGAGAGTCAAGAGTCAAGAGCCTGCCTCACAAAATGGCTCTGCTTCCATCAGAGAAGGATACACTTGGGCAGAAAGAGCCCGTGCAGCGATGAAGTTGCACGGGCTCTGGGATATTATATAGTGAGATGAGAGAGGTTTAGCGGCGATGGCGTCTGAACATCGGGGCGCGCTTCTTGCTGCTGGATGTTTCTTGCATGTCCTGGCCAATCTGATAGTCAACACCACGTGGGGCTGATACGATGACATCCACTGGACCGTCTGCCTGCTCGAGTGCCTCGAGGTCGCGGGCTGAGATGTTGAGCACACCATCCTTGATGCTCCAGGCAATGGCGGAGGAGAGACCTGCCTCGCGAGAGGTGACGTTCACAGAGTACTCCCTGCTGGGAACGATGACCAGGTGAACGGGTGCGTTAACCTTTACTGAGTTGAACACTGCGGTGTTAACCTTCTTTGCACTTGCACTGATGGCGATGATTGCTACGAGAGCGAGGGTGATAAACTTTTTCATAATTGTTTTTGTTTTTATTTGTTATTAATTATTGTCTTGTAAAGTTTAGAGTTTAGGGTTTAGAGTTTAGAGAAAGGCTGACGCGATGCATGTCGAGTGGTCTTTAACCTATAACCTATAACCTTTAACCTTTTTTTGTTGACGATGCAAAGTTACGGACTTTTGACAGGGGTTTCAAACTGAAAATCCCCAAACGGTAGGGGATTTCCTATAACAGATATAGGGAAGGTGATTTAAACCTTTTGCAACGTGCTGATTGTTAGCAGATAAGTCGGTAGGAGTTTCCTCCCTTCGCAGAAAAGAAGGAAGAAAAAAAAAGAAAAAGTTTAGATTCCGATATATATCATATTGGTGTTGCTTGTGATAAACGGCGCGACCAATAGCATCAAGTCATAGGAATGGGGGTTGTGCTGTGAGTATCTCGATGGGATTGTACCGTTCTATCTGCACACGAAGGGAGGCGGAAGGTTGGAGACCTAACGATTGGCAGGCCTCGTCCCAAAGTTGACGGCTGTTGGGACGGTCGGTCATCTGGTCAACGACAGGCGAGGTGACGCTGTTGAAGACGATGATGCCGTTGGGAGAAAGGACGGTGAGCACTTTTGCAATGATGTCCTTCAAGTGTCCTCCGTGCCCTCCGATGAAGACTGCATCAGGGTGGGGAAGTGTTGATAGATCGGTGGTGAGGAAATCACCGATGTGGACATTGATACCGGGGGCACCAAAACGTTTGCTGTTCATGTCCATCAGCTTTTCTCCTTCTGGACGAATCTCGAAGGCTTCGATATGGAGGTGAGGAAACTGCAGGCGTGCTTCGATGGAGACGCTGCCTGTGCAGAAGCCAATGTCCCAAAAGGTGTGACGGTGGGGTAGATCAAGGGCTTGAAGGGTGAGAAGACGGATGGGCATCTTGGTAATCATCTTCTCGCGTCCGTCCAAAAGTGCAAATTCTTCATCAGGAATACCCCATCGGCGTTGATGGCTTCCAGTGATGATCAGGCAGTTGGGATGTGCAAACTCTTGTTGCGTCACTATATCGAGAGGAAGTGTAGTGACTCTTTCGAGAGAGGGGTTTCCAAGGTGCTCCCCAATAGAAATCTGATAGTCGTTGTAACCATACGCCAGCATACGTTGTGCAATCGCAGCTGGTGTGTGCTCTTTGTCTGTCAACACCCCGAGTTTCGTCGTTCCCTCTATGAGGGCTCTGTCGAATTCATCCCAAGGACGCCCTGTGAGAGATACAATGCGCATATCGTGGTAAGGCATCACAAGCTTGTGCGCCAGCATTTGCAAGGAATTGAAAGTGGGATAAACCACGATGTCTGCATCTGGCATCTTCCGCTGAATGGTGTTGGCAAAGCCGAAGAACAAGGGGTCGCCAGAAGCGAAGACGATGATGGAATGAGGAATTAGGAATGAGGAATTAGGAATTGAATGTTCTGCTGTTGACGGAGTATCCATTCCACATTCCTCATTCCTCATTCCTAATTGCCCACGCAGCTCTCTCTCTTTGTATTGTTCAAAGACGGCATCGAGGGGAACGGTGATGTCTATCCACTCTGCTCCATCAGGCAGGAACGGTGCAACAATCTCGTGGTGGCGTTTGCCTCCAGAGAACACCTTTCCGTTCTTGATGACCTCCAATACTTCGGGAGGGAAGAAAGGCTGTGGATTGTCTGATATGCCAATAACGTAGAACTTCAATTTTTCAACTTTTTAGTTCTTCAATTCTTTTACAAATCACGTCCCGGTTTCAGTTGTTCTGCATCATCGAATGTGAGGATGGCATTGCAGAGTGTCGCGGCGAGATTGCTTCCTCCCTTACGTCCCTCGACAATGATCTTGGGGATGTCCTTGAAAGGCTTGACCATGTGTTTCGACTCTTTCACATGCACGAAACCCACAGGTGCAGCAATGATGCCAGCAGGATGAGCCTTACCCTTACGGATGAGGTCGCAGAGTTCCATCAGTGCAGTGGGGGCATTGCCGAAGGCGAAGAGTGCATCGGGATGTTCCTCGACTGCCAGGCGGATGCCGGCTTGGGTGCGGGTGATGTTGTTGGCGGAGGAAAGATCGGCCACACGAACATCGGAGAGGTAGCATTTTGCCTCGATGCCCAGACGTTGGAGCGCACCTTTTCGAATGCCGCTGGTGACCATTGTGACATCGGTGATGATGGTCTTCAGTTCGCCACTCACCACCTTATGATATAATGTGGAAACGGCATCAGGGTCAGTATGAAGAAGGTTCTCCATCTCGAAATCGGCTGTGGTGTGAATCGCATGAAGGAGTGCCCACTTGTGGTCGAGCGGATAGTCCTGACGTTTCAACTCTCCCTCGATGGTTCTGAACGACTCCATCATGATGAGTTGACCCTTGGGGGACTGAGGAATGAGGAATGAGGAATGAGGAATGGATGCTTGATAATATCCTCGTGGGGTGATCATCTTACCGTTCCACTCATAGGATTGAGAATTGCCAATGAGCACCACCGTGAACATATCGACATCCTCTGGGTCGAATGCTCCAAGGGTGGTGATTGTTACTTCCTGTTCTGGCCGTCCAGCCTGACGCACAAAGCCCACGGGTGTGTCGGCAGAACGTTCTTGTAGGAAGATTTCTTGCAGACGGTAGAGTTGCCAGTATCTGCCGTTCGACTTGGGATTATAGATGGCCGTCACAAAGTCTCCCACAGCTGCAGCCTTGATGCGTCGTTCGATCACCTCCCAAGGGGTCATCAGGTCTGATAGGGAGATGACACAGAAGTCATGTCCCACAGGCGCACCAAGCAGAGATGCTGCTTTCTGAAAGGCAGAGATGCCGGGTAATGCTTCCACTTCTATGTCACTACCTCTTTCACGTTTCATCTCATAGATGAGTGGCGTCATGCCGTAGATGCCTGCATCGCCAGAGGAGATGACCACGACGGTCTTACCTTCCTCTGCCAGTTGAAAGGCTTGCTGGGCACGTTCACGCTCATGTTTCATACCCGTGTCGATGCATTCGCTCCCCGATTTCAGATAGGGTGTGATGAACTGGAAATAATATTTGTAGCCAACGACAACGTCTGCTTCGCCCACGGCCTTCATGACCGCTGGCGTGATGTCTTCAGGGCTACCTGGCCCAATGCCTGCAACGATAATCTTTTTCATACGAGTGCAAAGGTAAAGAAAATGTTGATGTGGAACAAATATTAGTTCTTAAACTTTACTTTCAACCCAATCACCATCATTCTGCCAGGACTGTAAAGGGCATACTTGCGCACAGACGAGTCAATGCGGTGATCTGTCTTGTTCCAGAGATTGTCAATGCCGATGCTGGGTTCGAGGAGTGCCCAGTTCGTGCAGTCGAAGGTGTGCGTCGTGTTGAGGTTCCAAACGCCAAAGCCCGGTGCATGCTCATACGAGCCTGTGTAGTAGGTCTTTGACTGGAGACGACCATTGAGATTCACGTTGAGTGCATACCAACCCCATGCGTGATGGTAATTGGCTGCGAGGGTGGCCGAGTTGCGGATGCTGCGTTCGAGGGTGCTCCAAGTGTCACCGCTTTTGGTGCGGGCATAGGTGTAAGCCCAGTTGGCTGAGAGATTGAAGCCTGGAAACAGATTGGCGGACACATTCACTTGCACACCCTTCACGTCGCCCTTGTCGCTGTTCTGATAGAGCGAATAACGTTCAAGCTTTGTCGCCTCTTCTGCTGTCATCTCAGGAAAATCTCCTTGCAGCATAGCGAGTGAGGCGTCATCCACATCAATGTTCTGCTTCACCACCATATCGTTGATGCGATTGAAGTAGCCTGTGACACTCACCAGCAGCTTGTCGGTGTGATACTCGGCATTCAGCGAGAAGTAATGGCTTTTCTCTGGCTTGAGGTTCCGGTTGCCGAAATTGATTTGGGGTTTGCCGCGATTGACGGCATAGTAGTGATAGTACAGCTCATCCAATCCTGGTGCACGGAAACCTGTGGAGTAGGTGGCTCTTACATTGAACACGCCGGGCGAGTACATCAGCGTCACCTTTGGGGTGAAGTGGTCTCCGAAGGTTTGGTGATGTGTATAGCGTGCCCCGACGGTGGCTGTCAGGTTGTCCAGAAACTTGTGTTCGTGCTGACCGTAGAGGGCAAGGGTGTAGGCTCCCTTATCGATGTTGCCAGAAGTGGCTTCGAGTTCGTCGCGTCGCCAGTTAGCTCCAAAGATGGTTGTTGAGTTCTGTGCCAATCCGAGCACGGCCTTCAGGTCTGCTTCGTAGGCATGCTGCTTTTTCGACAGCACGAAGTCGCCCACCTTGTTGGTCGCGGTCTCCCCATCGTATTCTTTGCCGTATCGGAAACGGTCTGCTGTGAAGGTGGCCTGCAGGGAGTTCTTCTGCGTGAATTTGTAGATGCCGCCTACGTTCCAGCGGAACCCCTTGTACTGCATTTCATAGTCGGTGCCTCCTGTGATGTCGGTGCGTGTGTTGGGACGATCGGTTAATTTATAGGAATAGTCGAGTCCTGCGTTGAATGCCAGACGGTCGTTGGGGGCATAAGTGAATTTCTGTCCGACGAGGTTGGAACGGTAACCTGTGAAGAGTGGCGCAATTGTTGGCTGCGTCTCCGTGTCTGAACCTTTCACATACTCCAACCCATTGTTCTGATAACTGTCTGCACGATCATGCGTGAATGACGTGTAAGAACCAAATCCGTGGGTGAAAATGTCGAGGGTGACGGCTTCTGTCAACTGTCCCTTACCCGACACGCGTGTGTCGCTGGTCACGCTGACGAGGTTTTGGGTGGGTTGGTCGGTGATGATGTTGATGACACCAGCTATGGCATCGCTTCCGTAGAGCGAAGAAGCAGCTCCGTCCAGCACTTCGATGCGCTTGACACGCGACATGTTGATGCGGTTGAGATCCACGTTGTTGGAGATGTCGCCTGTCAGCTTCTGACCGTTGATGAGGATGAGTATGTATTTGTTGCCGAGGCCGTTCATGCGGAGGAAGGTGCCCATCGAGTTGGGTGCCATCGACACCTGCGGCATCATGCGGGTGAGGGCAGCATCGAAGGTGCTGATGCCCTGTTCGTGAATCTCTTGCGACGAGAGCACACGCACAGGAGTGGCTGTCGATTTGAGCCGCTGATGATGTCCCGAAGCTGTCACTACAACGGGGTTGAGGTTGTAGGTGCGTTCTGTGGCGGTGGAGTCGCGGTGCTCCATCCTGTGTACTTGGGCAAAGGCGACGCTCCCGCATGAGAGCGCCGCCATGAAAAACACTTTTTTAATCATTGATATGTCAAGGGATGTCTGTTTTATTCATCCTCACCCTCTACTTCTGTGGTTGGTGTAGAGAGACCCTCACCGTTGGCGATGGCGTCGATGGCATTTTGGGTGTGCTTCATCCAGAGCTTACGCACTTCCTTACGTTCGCCAAGAGCTGGGATGTAGTCAGTACCAGCCACGTACTTGGTGTAGCAGGCAGCACTCTTCGGATAGATGGTCTCGTAAGCAGAAGCCTCGTAGCCCCATCCGTTGAAGAGTGAGAACCAGCTCTCAGGATCGTCCTCGTCGGCCATATCGTTGTGAGCGTGGTCACCAGCGATAGACATGAGTGGGTAGAACTGTACGCTTCCAGAAGTGACTTCGTCTTCGGTCATGCGGTTGTAAACATCATCCACAAGGTTGCCAGGCATATCCACTGTACCTACATAGAACTGCTTGGGATGCAACGCTTGGAGCGCATTCTCCAGTTCCGTGTAGCGCACGTTGGCGCCGTAATAGTCGTAGTCCTCGGGGTTACCGTGTCCCATGAAGGCCACTACAGTGCCACCATCAATCATCGTCTTCACGTCAGATTCGTTGGCGAGGATATTAGCCAGCTCTTCCACATCGTCGTCAGAACCCATCAATGGAATGCCGACAGCCACCTTCTTGTCGATGCTATGCATGTAGTCCTCGGTGAAGTCGCCGTTCTTGTTGTTCATGAAGTCCTTAACGTAAGAGTCGCGTACACGGCGATACTCTTCGCCAGGAATCACCTGAAGTGACTGCACCACAATCTGCTTGTAGTTAGCTTTGCCAAGAGCAGTGAGCCAGTGCTCAGGATCGTAGTATTTACGCACCTCAGCAGGGTAGTCGGGGTCATTGGCGTTCTCACCAGCACGTGCCTGATTGATGCAGATGGCTGAAGAGAAGGAGAGATAGACATCCCATCCGGGGAATTCCTGCTTGTACTCCTTGAGGATGGTGTCGAAGGTGTCGAAGGCCTG
>JAFXVS010000025.1 GCA_017534815.1 Bacteroidaceae bacterium
CTTGCGACCGAGTTTGTCACGCACGACACCAGTGAAATAGACATTGCGGAAAGGCACATCCTTCTGATACTCCTCACCTGCCATAATCATACGAGCCACCCAGAAGAAGATGATGTCAGGGGCGGTCACGAGGTCACAAGTCGGATAGTAGTATTTGATTTCCTCATTACCAGGATTGTTGATGCCATCAAAAAGAGAAATTGGCCAGAGCCATGAAGAGAACCACGTATCGAGCGCATCCTCATCATGACGCAGTTGGTCAATAGTGATGTTCTCATATCCAGGAATCTTCTTGGCTTCTTCCAAAGCCTCTTCAGCTGTGAGCGCCACCACATACTTCTCTTCCTCTTCCTCAGCCGTAGGCAGGAAGTAGGCAGGAATACGGTGTCCCCACCACAACTGACGACTGATACACCAATCCTGAATGTTCTCCATCCAGTTGCGATAGGTGTTGACATATTTGGTGGGATAGAACTTAATCTTACCTTCCAATACCGGTGGCAGAGCAATGTCAGCAAAATGCTTCATCGAGAGGAACCACTGCTTGCAGAGACGAGGCTCCACCGCTGTATCCTGGTTGCGCTCTGAATAACCCACCTTGTTATCGTAGTCTTCCACCTTCTCCATCAAACCTGCGTTCTGAAGGTCGATGGTGATCTGCTTGCGCACATCCATTCTGTCCATACCCACATACAGACCAGCCTCCTCAGAGAGCGTTCCGTCAGGGTTGAAGATATCAATGGTTTCCAGATTGTGTGCCTTACCCAACGCATAGTCGTTCACATCGTGGGCAGGAGTCACCTTCAAACAGCCCGTACCAAACTCGATATCCACATAGCGGTCTTCGATCACAGGGATGACACGATTCACCAGAGGAACAATCACCTTATGACCTCTCAGCCACTGGTTCTTCGGGTCTTTGGGATTGATACACATGGCGGTATCGCCCATGATGGTCTCAGGACGCGTAGTGGCCACCACTGCATAGTAACCCTTCGCATCTTTGTGGATGACATTCCCCTCTTTCTCCAACGTATCAATAGAAACCTTGCTTCCCATTGAAGTAAGGTTCTCTGGGTCTGCCACATAATACTTCAAATGGAACAGGTGGCTCTTCTCGTCACGATAAATCACCTCCTCCGTGGAAAGCACGGTCTGCGCCTTCGGATCCCAATTGACCATACGGAGACCACGATAGATGAGTCCCTTCTTATAAAGATCAACAAAGACCTTGAGCACGCTCTCGCTACGTTTCTCATCCATTGTGAACGCAGTTCTATCCCAATCGCAGGAAGCACCCAAACGACGCAGCTGCTTGAGGATGATGCCTCCGTGTTCGTCAGTCCAAGCCCAAGCATGCTTCAGGAACTCCTCACGAGTAAGGTCGCGCTTCTTGATGCCCTGCTCTGCAAGACGGTTCACCACCTTTGCCTCAGTAGCAATTGAAGCATGGTCTGTGCCTGGTACCCAGCAAGCATTCTTTCCGTCGATGCGTGCCTTACGAATCAGGATATCCTGGATGGTGTTGTTCAGCATGTGACCCATGTGCAGCACACCCGTCACATTGGGTGGTGGAATCACAATCGTGTAGGGTTCACGACCATCGGGTTTGCTGGCAAAGAGTTTGTGGTCAATCCAATACTGGTACCACTTGCCTTCCACATCGGAAGGGTTATAATTTTTTGCTAATTCCATAATGTATATTGTATTTGTTTTTAGTTTCTTATTTTTATTGGAGTTCTTAGGATTGCCTTAGAAAACCTAAGATTCTCTATTTCTATTCATATCTTATCGTTTCAGAGGGCTTGCCAATACTGATGAGATGTGAACTGCCCCAGATGACAAGTGTCGAAATGAGGAGAGTGGCCACATTGACAGCTAAGATGAGCCACCAGTTGAACCGAATGGGTACTGAATCGATGTAATAGATCGATGCATCGAGTGAGACAAGATGGAAGCGTTGCTGAATCCAGCAAAGAAGCAAACCAAACACATTGCCCCATAGAAGTCCCTGCCCTACCAGCATGATGCTGAACTGGATGAATATCTTTCTCACCGACACGTTGGTTGCCCCCAATACCTTCAGCGTACCAATCATGTTGATACGCTCAAGCATAATGATAAGCAATCCGCTGACCACCGTAAATGCACTGACCAGAATCATCAACACCAAGATCATCACCACGTTCATATCAAGCACAGACAACCAAGCAAATGTGTGCGCCGCAATGTCCTTGATACAATACACACCATACGTCACACCATTGCGGTCAGTGCCTTGATGGATGAATTGTAGTTTTCGAGTCAATTCATCCACCCTATCAAAATCGTCCACCGTCACCTCCAATCCTGACGACATCTCTTCATCCCAATTATTCAGCTTTCGAACAGTATAGATGTCGGTGATGACATAGTTCTTGTCATAGTCGTTCATGTTGGTGGCAAAAATGCCTGCCACTTTGAAACGACGTGCCCGCATGGATTCCTCCCCCATGAAATAAGCGAAGATCTTGTCGCCCGTTTTCACACCCAAATCACCTGCCACCTTTTGAGAGAGAAGAATTTCATTGGTGGCCTCTTTGGAAGAGAACTTTGGCATCTTTCCATCTATCAGGCAATGCTGAAAGAACGTCAAGTCATAATCCTCGCCCACACCTTTGAAGGTCAGGCCACGAAAGTTCTCCTCCGTTTTCAGGATGCCTATCTTCGTAGCAAAGCGTTGAATGCGTCCGATGCCCTGCACCTTCTTCACTTTCCGTATCAGCGTGTCGTTGGTTAGCACAGGCATCATCTCATAGTTCTGATTCTGCGTGAGACTCAGCACCTGGATATGACTACCAAAACCTATGACCTTGGAACTCACCTCATGCTTGAAGCCCAGCACCACAGCCAGACTCACCAGCATGACTGCCACGCCGATGGCGACGCCTAACATCGCTATACGAATGGCAGGACGGGAAAACCGTTCCCCGTCCTCCGATCTGTCTGCATAAATGCGTTTTGCTATGAATAGTTCGAAAGCCATCAGTCCACTCTACCTGGATATGCTTCCAAAGCCTTTCTCAGTACAAACAACGCCCTCACGAGGTCTTCTTTCTTCAGCACATAAGCAATACGCACCTCGTTCTTTCCTGCTCCAGGCGTAGTATAGAAGCCTGATGCAGGAGCCATCATCACCGTTTCCCCCTCGTAACTGAAATCGCTGAGACACCAAGCACAAAACTTCTCGCAGTCATCAACAGGCAACTTTGCTACCGTATAGAACGCACCCATCGGAATGGGTGAATAAACACCTGGAATACGATTGAGTCCGTCTATAAGGCATTTGCGTCGTTCCACATACTCATCATAGATGTCGCGGCTGTACTCTTCTGGTGCATCCAAACTGGCCTCAGCGGCAATCTGTCCAATGAGCGGTGGAGAAAGACGCGCTTGGCAGAACTTCATCACAGCCTTGCGGATTTCCTCATTCTTCGTAATCAACGCTCCAATACGGATGCCACACTCGCTGTAGCGCTTCGACACAGAATCAATCAGCACCACGTTCTGCTCGATGCCCTCGAGGTGACATGCTGAGATATAAGGTGAACCCGTATAGATGAACTCACGATACACCTCGTCTGAGAAGAGATACAGGTCATACTTCTTCACGAGATCACGAATCTGGTTCATCTCACGGCGTGTATAAAGGTAACCCGTCGGGTTGTTAGGGTTGCAAATGAGGATGGCACGAGTACGCTCGTTGATGAGTTCCTCAAACTTCTCCACCTTTGGCAAAGAGAAACCTTCTTCGATAGTAGTTGCGATGGTACGAATCACGGCACCAGCTGAGATAGCAAACGCCATGTAGTTGGCATAAGCTGGTTCTGGCACAATGATCTCATCGCCAGGATTCAGACACGCCAAGAATGAGAACAGCACGGCCTCACTACCACCACTGGTGATGATGATGTCATCTGCCGTCAAGTTGATGTCATACTTCGCATAGTAATTCACCAGTTTCTCGCGATAGCTGCGATAACCCTGCGATGGGCTGTACTCCAAAATCTTGCGGTCAATATTCTTGATAGCATCAATGGCCACCTGTGGTGTGGGCAGGTCTGGCTGTCCAATGTTCAGGTGATAGACCTTGATGCCACGTTTCTTAGCGTCTTCAGCCAATGGAGCCAGTTTGCGGATAGGCGAACTGGGCATTTCCGTTCCTCGTATGGATATTTTAGGCATAATGATATTATTTCTGTATTAGCACTTGATGTTGAGTTCCTTGATGATGGCAGAAATCTTTTCGAAGGTGGAGATGCGGGAAGGAACAAGAGGAAGACGGAGTTCGTTCTCAATCAATCCCATCGAATTGAGCATCGCCTTCACACCAGCAGGATTGCCGTCAACGAAGAGGAGCTTGAAGAGTTCCGTGAACTTGTGATGAATAGTCAGCGCATTCTGGTAGTCACCATTGAGGGCAAGACGTACCATGCGGCTGAACTCCTTGGGCAGCGCATTGCCAATGACAGAGATGACACCGACAGCACCCAGTGTGATGAGTGGGAAGGTAATACCGTCATCACCAGAAATCACGTCGAAGTGGGCTGGCTTGTTTTTGATGATGTCGTCAATCTGCGTGAAGTTGCCGGATGCTTCCTTGATGGCCACGATGTTCTCACATTCGTTGGCAAGACGGAGTGTGGTCTCAGCAGTCATGTTCACGCCGACACGTCCTGGCACATTGTAGAGCACAACGGAAAGATCACGTGTGGCAGCAGCGGCAGCAATGGCCTTGAAGTGCTGATAAAGTCCTTCCTGAGAGGGCTTGTTGTAATAAGGACAAACGCTGAGGATGCCTTCGATACCTTTGAAGTCACCAGTCTGAATCTGTTCCACGACAGCAGCGGTGTTGTTGCCTCCGCATCCCATCAGAATAGGCACCTGCCCATTCACCTTTTCCACCACGAGGTCTTTCACCTGCTGACGTTCTTCAGCAGAAAGTGTGGGAGTTTCGGCAGTGGTGCCCAACAGGCAGATGAAGTCTATGCCGTTGGAAAGTTGATAATCAAGCAATCGGCGGAGTGCGGTGAAGTCCACCGTGCCTTCTTTTGTGAAAGGAGTGACGAGCGCAATGCCCAACCCCTTGAATTTATTACGTACCATATATATAATGTATATTTTTCTTGTCTATATTTATGCGGTGTCTGGCAGGTTCCCGTTAGGAGAAGTCTGGCAACAGACGGTCATCATTCCTCAGTTTATTGATCAGTTTGTTGATGTTCTTCATGGCATAATCCCCCCATTGACTCACGGGTAGGTTCTTGGGGAAGTAGCCTTCGTACACCTTCGCCACCAGTTCTGGGGTGTCTTGGCAGGCTGTACGGAAGAACTGCAGGAACTGGTCTTTGTAGCCCATCTTCAGATAAGTGAGAGACTTGGCGGCAGGGATGTTCTTGGCGAAAGGGCTTTTGCTCTTGGGAGCAATCTTGCTCACGGCATCCAGCACTTCCAATGCGAACTTGTCAAAGTTGTTCAGCACGAAGGTCAGGGCAATATCCACACCCATCATCACCTGGTCATCTGCCCACTGCAAGGCCAATGCAAAATTGCGGGACGCCTCCTCATACTCATGGATGGCCAGATTGTTGATGCCCAACATGAAGTAAGCTTCCGAATCTTGCGGGTCACATTCCGTCAGCATCTTGTTGGCCTTGATGCTATCCTTGTAGCATCCGTTGCTGTGATAGATGTCGCTGACGTCTGTCATGACACGTTTGTAGAGATCCACCATTTCAGCATAATCCTCCTGCGCCGCTTTCAGTTCCTTGCTGTCCTTGGGCAGCGTGTCCTCTGCATTGATGAGTTGCAAGGCTACTGACAGCCTCTCATTCTCATAATAACTCATCAGTTTCTTCAACGCTGCAGACCCAGCCTTCTTGTCACCCTTCAGGAACAAAGCGTCGGCATAGGGAATGAGTTGCAGTTTATCCCCTCCCTTGTCCAGATATTCCTTGAACACGGGGATGGAAGCTATCTTCTCACCCATCGAGAACAGCGAATGTGCCTTCGTCAGCATGGCTTCCGTATCGTTTGGTTTGACAGCCAGTGCGAAGTCACAGGACTCAATGGCCTCACTATATCTTTGCAGCATATACTGTGCCAGTCCCAGATTTGCCCATCCTTTCGGCAGATAAGGCTGTTCCTCCAGCACTTGGGTCAGTATCTCGCACATCAAGTCTGCCAATTCATTCTCACGACAGATGTCTGCCATCTGGACATCCTCATCATATCTGCCCAGAGGTTGGAATACGTCTATGTATTCCCTGATCCATCGGCGAACGGTTTCCACGTCGAAAGCCTTCTCTCCTTCCTCATCTCTGCGTAGCTCTATCAGGGAAGAGATGATGTGTATGTAGTTTTCACGTCGATGACCTTCCGATGGTTGTTCCTCTCCACTCTCTGCTTTCATCCACTCACGCCACCTCTTTTCTGCTTTCCGTACATGATTATTCTTGGCATATTCAATTTGTGCCCACTGATACATCACGTCCGGATTTGTGGCATCCAACTGCTTCAGCACTTCCTCTGCCTCGCCAAATTGGCGTTGGTAGATATAGGCAGCACCCTGCACTATCATCAGCACCTCATCGTCGCCATGAATTGCAAGTCCCCTGTCAATGGTCTCCATCGACAGCTCCGGCTTATCCACACTGAGGTAGTAGTCAGCAATGTCGGCAAAGTCGTCAGCATCCAGATAGATGCTTTCGCCCCGTTCCCGCTGCTCCTCGTATGACTTCAGCAGTTCCTTGAAATCCTTCGACTGAAAATAATCGTTTGCCATGCAGAATTACTTGTTGATTTTTTTCCATGCATCTGTCAGACCTACGGTTCTGTTGAACACCAGATGCTCAGGTGTGGAGTCTGGATCCACATTATAGTAGCCAATACGTTGGAACTGCAGGTAGTCCATTGGTTTGCGGGTGGCAAGCCACTTCTCCACGTAGGCCTTCTTCACTTCGAGGCTGTTGGGGTTGAGGAACGGACGCATAGCCTCAATACCACGCACATCGCCGTGTTCCTTCGAATAGGCAGCCACTTCATCACGAGGATTCTCCACCATCCACAGACGGTCATAATTCCTCACCTCTGCTTCGATGCAATGCTTGCAGCTCACCCAGTGAATGGTCTTGCCCTTGATCTTCATGTCGCTGTGAGCCTGTCCCGTCTTGGTCTCAGGGATGAGCTCGGCATGTATCTCGGTGATGTTGCCTTCAGCGTCCTTCACCACGCAGTCTTCCAGATTCTCAGGACACTGGATGATGTATGAGTTCTTCAGACGCACCTGTTTGCCTGGTCCCAGACGGAAGAACTTCTTCGGAGCATCCTCCATGAAGTCGTCGCGTTCTATCCACAGCTCACGGCTAAACTCTATCTCATGCGTTCCATCTGCCTCGTTCTCTGGGTTGTTGATGGCGTTATACACCTCTATCTCTCCCTCTGGGAAGTTGGTGATGACCAGTTTTACGGGGTTGATGACAGCACTCACACGCTGAGCACGTTTGTTCAGGTCATCACGTACCGCCGATTCGAAAAGCGACATCTGGTTCAGCGCATCAAACTTCGTATAGCCGATCTTATCGATGAAACTCAAGATACCCTCAGGACTATAACCACGACGACGGAATCCGCAGATGGTCGGCATGCGAGGGTCGTCCCATCCGTTCACCACTCCTTCCTTCACCAGCACAAGCAGGTTACGCTTCGAGAGCAGGATGTGGGTGAGGTTCAGTTTGTTGAACTCTATCTGGCGTGGACGGTTATCATCCATCGGCTGATCGTCACCTCCCACTTGCTTTGCCCAATCAACGAAGAGATCATAAAGCGGACGGTGGCTCACAAACTCGAGTGTACAGATGCTATGAGTCACACCTTCCCAATAGTCACACTGTCCATGCGTGTAGTCATACATCGGATAAGCGTTCCACTTGTGACCAGTACGCCAATGAGGAAGGTTCAGTACACGATACATGATAGGATCGCGGAAGTGCATGTTGGGGTTCGCCATATCGATTTTCGCACGCAGCACCATTCGTCCCGGCTCCATCTGCCCGGAGTTCATCTCCTCGAACAGACGCAGACTTTCTTCTACAGGGCGGTCACGATACGGTGAGTTCACGCCTGGCTGCGTAGGAGTACCCTTCTGATCGGCAATCTGCTCCGAGGTCTGCTCGTCCACGTAAGCCTTGCCTTGCTTGATGAGTTCTACGGCCAAATCCCACAACTGCTGGAAGTAGTCGGACGCATAGAGCACATCGCCCCACTTGAATCCCAACCACTCAATGTCGCGCTTGATAGCCTCAACATATTCCGTATCTTCTTTCTGAGGGTTCGTGTCGTCCATACGCAGGTTACAAACACCGCCATACTTCTGAGCAAGCCCGAAATCGATAGCGATGGCCTTTGCATGTCCGATATGCAGATAGCCGTTTGGCTCAGGTGGAAAACGTGTCTGCATTCTTCCACCGTTCTTACCTTCTGCCAGGTCGTTCTTTACTATCTCCTCGACGAAACTGATTGGTTC
>JAFXVS010000026.1 GCA_017534815.1 Bacteroidaceae bacterium
ACCAACGACATTTGGGAAGTGAAATAAAGTTACTTGTTCATAATTGTTCATAAAGAGAAAGGGGGTGTGCCACAATCGGCATACCCTCTTTCTCTTTTTCCAGTTCCTTCGTCAAGGGGCTTTAAACCCGTAGAGCAGGTCTTTCATTCGTTCACCAATATCTTTCCGTCCGCCGTCATTCCCTCTACGCTGATATACATCTCCTTACAGGTGGAATTGTTGAAGAACTCCACCTTGGCATTGCCCTGTGCATCGGTCTTGACATCGGGCTGCCACCAAATGGTGCGACGGAAGTCCGCCATAGGAGGAATCACATTGTAGTCCTCCGTCTTGAATGTGGATGCCTCATTGAAGCCTTGGAAGAAGGTACGACGGATGCCCTTATTGCTCTCAGTAGTATATTTCGTGTGCAGATACACATAGATGCGAGTGCTATTGTCCATGACCCGTGGGTCATTGGGGACAATATAGACGGCTTTCACCTCATCCAGATAGAGTTCCCCTACTTTAACATCTAAAAGGGGGCGCTCATTATTGTCAATAATCCATTCGACCCTTGCCCCATCATAGTAATAGGTATAGGCATTTGTAGTACTATTATTATTTATTAAAAGGTTTGAAGTTGAAGAACTTGCAGAACTTGCACTGGGTATATGATTTTGTCCGTAGTATGGATAGCTTGCCTCCCGCTGATAGGAAAAAAGTGTATTCTTCTGTGCCAGAAATTCCAGAAAATAGGGTACGGGCTCTCCCCTGTCAAGGGCATCGTTACATGCTTTGTCGATGTCGTAATACAGCGTTGCATATTGGCGTCCCCAAGCCTCGTTCTTGAACTTCCAGTCGTCATTCGTGAAGTACCGCCTCCCCTTTACCGTCACGTTCTCCAGCACATGCTCCTTTTGGGTGATTGGGACAAACTCATAGTCTTCTTCCTCAGATTCGAAGAGTTTCCTCACAAAGGCATTAGGTGCCAGCGGATGCAGGATTTCCGTTTCCATGGGTGTGATGAACCTTGGTTGGGGTGAGAATTGGCGGTCGATGCCCACATAGTAGGTCTTCCGCTTTTCCGCTTTCTTCAAATGCCTCGTCGTGTAGATACACAAGTTCCATTCTCCATCTACAAACGGCATCTCGAAGGCGTAGTTGCCCAAAGAATCCGTCCTTGTCTGACCAATCAGGCTTTGCCCCTGCTTGTTATAGAGGCTGACATACAGGTGGACATTCCCCACGGGGTTATGCTTGCGGTATGCTTTCAGCGTCCCATTCAGATACATCTTGTCCTCGATAGGCTGTGGTTTGCGGAAAGTGTAGCGCTCCGTCATCAATCGCCAGTCATAGCGTCTCCATCCTTGTGTCAGCATCAGAAGATCGGCATTTTTGCGATGCTCCTCATCGTCTGCCTCAAAGTAGTAATTAATATTAGGGATATATCCCCTCACTTCTGATGAGAGCAGCATCCACGTCTTCATGTTGCCTTGCTTGCCGTTAGTCATGGAGTGTGCATCCATCGCAGTGAAGGACAGGTTGGCGTTGGGCTTTGTGTGCATCTCCATCTCCACCTTGCCGCAAGGTTTCAGTTTTGTCGTTTTAGCCACCACACGGACAGTGTCCGTTGGGTCGGGGGTGGGACTTTTGAAGAAGAGCCGCTCTGCCATGATTCTCCCCAAGCAGTCAAATACCGTCATCTGGTTCACTCCTTCAGGGAGTGCTTGTCTGCTCATCTCTATCTCCACGAGGGGAACGGCTGTGAGCGTGTCGCAACGAATGATGTTGCCATTGTTCATGAGGACATAGCCCAGCAGGTTGCCGCATACGCTGTCCGTGCATTGGAGGGTGGCAAGCATCTTTTCGCTGACGGCATCCACGGACAGCGTGCATCCTTGACGCAGTGCCTGAGGCAAAGTGAAGAATTGCACCTGCCTTTTCTCGTCTTTCTTCATGTTCCGCATCTGATAGGTGAGGGTTCCAGCATCGGGCACCACCTCGAAGAGTCCCCTGCCCAACGAGTCGGTCTCCACAGCGGCCAGCACGTCACCCTGCTTGTTCATCACAAACCCCTCTCCTTGATATGGACGCCCATTGTCATCCACGGCTAACATAGCTACGCGACATCGTTTGCCCACGACGAGGTGTCCCCCCTCTGGGTAGAACTGCACGCTGATGGTCTTCATCAATTCATGGGAATAGATGCCTTCATCGATGGCCTTTTGGTAGATGGGGTCATCGGTCGTTCTGTTGTTGGGGTCACGGTCGGCATAGAGTTTCGTCATGATTGTCAAGTCAGAAAAGTTTCCCTCTTCTTTAGGTGTTTTGAAGATGGGGAACACCCGTGAGAACACTGCATTCGTCCCCCAGTTGGTCATATATCGTGTATAAGCTCTCACCTCATAGAAGCCAGAACCCAGCAGCGTGTCCAGCTTCATGTCGCCATGCGCCATACCCAACGAGTCGATGGAGTACTTGCGGGTCTTGATGACATCGCCGCTCGGATTGAGCAGTTCCACATACAGCACCTTGCTCAGGTCGGTGGCACGTCCATTGTCCGTCCTAATGACATATGCCTTAAACCACAGCGTTTCATTCTCAAAGTAACCCACGTTGTCGAAATGCAGATAAACCTTCTCCTGTGGCACCACCTTGTTGAAGTTCATCGCCTTCTGGAGGTAAGTCAGGAGATTCCCCTTTGTTGTTCCTTGAGCATGGAGCATCACTACGGAGAATGCCATAATAACGATGTAGAGCACCCTTTTCATAAAACTGTCATGTTAATCGTTCATACATAAACTGCAAGTAGGATAGTCCAACAATGCCAAAGCATCCACGTAGGAATACGTTTGTCCATCCGCATTCAAGAATGCCTTCTTATAGTAGATGCGGACATCAGCCGTGAGCAGACGTCCATCTCGTACATAGACGAAATCGTTCTCTTTCTTCTCCCCTTCATACACAAACATCGAGCCTCTGCTGATTTCGCCAGACGGACTCTTGATGAGCACTGTGTCATTCTCCTCAATGGTCACACATTCTACCGCCGACACGTTTGCTTTTGACGCCCCTTCATCTTCTGATTCCCAAGTCAAAGAATATCTCAATGCAAAGGGCGTGTTGGGTATCAATATCCAACATACATCTTGGTCATCCTCTTCTGGTAGTGAAGGCAGACTGTCTGACGCCTCATTCTTCTCCATGATTTCCTCTTCCACCACCTTGCTGACTGGGGCAGAAGCGTATGTCAAGAGCCTTTTCTCCGTCCTCGTTGGATCAATATCTTTCGTCTCCTCCACTTCCTTTTGTGGCATCTCCACCTTCTCCACCTTGTTGGACTCTTTCTTTGCCACCTGTTGTGACACATGGTTGTCTCCTTGCATTACATGAAGAGCAATCCCCACCAGGAGAGCCAAGGCAGCAGCGATGCCAACAGCGAATCCTATGTGACGGCGGAGCAAGGTCATCTTGCTCGCCCTCTGTTCCTGTCTGATACGTTCCATCAGTTGGTCGGTGAAGTCTTCAGAGAGTTTCACTTGTTCGGCACGCTCATCCAACTGTTTCATGACGATGCGCAATGCCTTATCTTTGTCATGTATGTCTGCTTCCATTGTTTTCAAGGTTGATGATGGTTTGATGAATTTTCTTTCTGAGCCACTGAAGCCGTGAGCGTAGGTAAGAATCTGTGCGGTCAACGATGTAGGCAATCTCTCGGAGAGGAAGCCCATTGTGATAGTAAAGGCTGAGGAGCAGTTGGTCGTCTGGGGCAAGTTGGTCCACAGCCTGTCGGAGCAGTGCGAGACGTTCATTGGTGGTGTCGTTCAGCAACTCGTCTGTTGTGATGTCGGGTAAGTCCTCCATTCCGACCTCCATCTTGAGCCGTCGCTTTTGCGACTCTTTTCGAAGACGTTTTAGTGCCGTATGGTAAGCGATGCGCAGCAACCAAGTTCTGAAATTTGCTTTCTCTCCGTCGAATCGGTGCAAGTTTTGAAAGGCGCTCATCAGCGTGTCCTGTGTCACCTCCTCTGCATCTTCAGCTGACGAAATCATGTGAGCCACAAACTTCTGTACACATTGGCCATGCCGGTCGGCAAGTGGTCTAAACTGCTCTGTCTTTCCGTCAAGCACATCCTTGATGAGAACCTCATCGGAGTTGGTGATATGTCTATGGTCTGCGGTCTGCTCCATTTTCATTGTCTTCTACCCATCTATTCCCTCTTTTTTTAAAAATGTATAATGAGAAGGTAAACTTTTTTAGGGACAAGGCTATTTTTTAACATTTCGCGCTACGTACCAAAGGTGCTCGAGGGAGTTTTTACGGGAACGCGTTCCAAATATTTTTTGAACGCGTCGGAAAAAGATTTAGGACGCGTTCCAGAAAAAGCCCATGCACCCTGCAAAGATAGTACAGTTCGAAGACAATACAAAAAATAGAAGGAGGGTACACTTCGCCATGTGCCCCTCCCTCATTGTCAGTTTGAGCGATTACAATTTTACACTCACTTTCTTACCCTTATAGACGACATCCACTTCCTTGCCATCCTTGATGACGGTGAAGATTCTGGTGACGGGCATACCGTCGAAGGCACCTTTGCGCTTGTCGATGGTCAGGCTCTGGGCAGCATCGTTCCAAGTGAAAGCGATGCGGCTGCACTTGCCCTGTTCGTACTCGTTGGTGTGGCCATCATCCTCATAGAGGGTAAAGGTGGCGTTGGCACCTGGGTAGATGTGCAGTTTGATGGGGGCATCAGCCTTGTCTGCCGCATATTGCTTGTCGGGACCGATGGGCAGGATGCTGCCGCCCTTGACATACACAGGAATATGGGTCTTATTGACCGTTGCTTCGATGGTCTGACCGCCTGTGTAGTGCTTGCCTGAGCGGAAGTCATACCAACCAGCTTTGTTGACGGGGAGGTAGGTGCGCCAGGTGGTCACACCTGATTCTGTGATGGGGCTGACGAGCAGTGACTTGCCAAACATGTACTCATGCTTCTGTGCCAGTGCCTCTGTGTCATTGGCGAAGTCGAAGATGAGAGGACGCATGAGTGTGCTTCCCTCGAAGGCGACAGCCGCAGCGTTACTATATATATAAGGTAAGAGACGGTAGCGGTCTTTGAGTGCGTCGGCAATGATGCCCTGTGCCTCGCTGCCATAGTTCCAAGGCTCTGTGTTGCTCATGTAGCCATGGACACGCATCAGCGGCAGATAGACGGAAATCTCAATCCAGCGCAGCATCCGCTCGATGTAAGCCTGATCCTGATATTGGTTGCCAGGACGGAAGAAACCACCTGCATCATACGTCCACCAAGGGATGCCTGCTGCCTGCATACCCAATCCTGCTGCAATCTGACGACGGAGGGTCTCCCAATCGTTGCCCACATCACCTGACCACATAGCTGAACCATATCGTTGGATGCCTGGGAATCCACAGCGGGTGAGAATCATTGGACGCTTCTCCGCATCATCCTGACGCAGACCCTCATAGACGGTCTTGTTTACCAGCAGTGGATAAACATTGCGGAAGAGTTCGCCTGGGTACTTGCCGTCCACGACACGGCGACCTGTCAGGTCATCGTTCTCTGGCTCTGTGGCATCCTGCCACCAAGCATCGATGCCCAGCGGAACGAGGCGCTTGCTGAAGTTGCTCCAATATGATTTGGCAGCAGCGGGGTTGAAGAAGTCAATCCAGTCTGTGCCAGGGATGTAGTAACCCTCGCGAAGCATCTGCTTGCCCACCTCAGAGTTCTTGTCGATCTTCGACCATACAGACACCATCAGACGCATGTTCATGGCATGAAGGTCATCGGTCAACTGCTTAGGGTTAGGGTAGTTTGCCTCATCGAAGCGCATGGCGTTCCAACCATACTTTCCCCAATACTGCCAGTCCTGCACAATCACGTCGGCAGGGAGGTTCTCATTCCGGAAGCGCTGGGCGGTCTTCAGAATTTCGTCCTGTGAGTGGAAGCGTTCGCGGCAATGGATATAGCCCAGTGCCCATTGAGGCATCAAAGGGGAGTCGCCAGTCAGTTGGCGATAGGAAGCGATGATTTCGTCTGCACTGCCTGTGAACACAGTGTAATCGACAGCCTGAGCCACAGGTGAACGGAATACGGTCTCGTTCTTCACCTTGCCGTAATACACCACAGGCTTGTCGCCATTCGAGAGTTCTGCTGTCAAGGTGTGAGTGCCTTTGCTGAGACGCACGATGGTCGAAGCCGTAGGAGGCAACCAGGTGTTCTGCATCTCAATGATGGGCTGACCGTCAATGACGAGGTTGTGACGGCGTGCCATCTTCTGGCCTACATCGAGCAGAAGGGAGTAGTTGCCGTCTTCAGCCACCTCGATGGTGCCCTCGAACTGATTGCTTCGTCTCACTTCCTGCTTGCCGCCTTCAGTGGAAGTCACATTCACCACTTCTGTGTTGCCGACACCTCCACCCTTCGTCAAGACCACCTGCTTGTCCATCGGATTGAAGTCGGTGAGTCCGTAGTTGTTCCACAGGATGCCGTAACCGCGATTGGACAGCATCATGGGGATGGAGATTTGGGTGTTCACCTGAGTGAGGCGGCGAGAAAGGCCACGAACATTGGTGTAGCCATCCTGAAACTGTCCCAGACCGTAGAGGAACTCGCCCTCTGGGGAGGCAAACGCCAAACGTGCCTCGTAGGTCTGTAAGCCAGCAACCGTGCTGCTCTTCAACTGGTGCTCCGTGGCTGTGAAGACCACCTTCCCGTTCTTGTCCAACACTTCCACCTGCTGCTTGGCAGCATCTACGCGGACAGCGATTTCATTGCTCTTCACCTCCTGGTCTTTCACATAGAGCCACTCAGGAAGCGTCTCTGCCGGTGCCTGCTCCACATATTGGATACGCACGGCATTAGCAGCCAATTTCTTTACAATCAATTTTCCGTTGCCAAACTGGAAATCTTCAGCCAACAACGACTGGCAGCATAAAACTGCACACAACATAATCAATAGTTTCTTCATGTCTTCTTAAATAATTAGTGTTCTATCATTAGTGTCTATATTGATCACGCATCAGTGTCTATTTCTTCTTAATCACGTAAAGGAAGCCGCCTCGAGGTTGGCATGATACATTGTGAGGCAGGTTGCCTACATTGCTGATGTTCCAAGGAGCCGCACTTTCGCCGCTATCTGCAAAGGACAAGATGTCGCACTTGGCAGTCTTGATAAAGTCTACCTTGATGGCGATAGTGCGCGGTTCGTCTGACCCATTGATACCAGCCACATACCAAGTGTTACCCTTGCGGCGTGCGATGACGGCATATTCGCCAGGTTCACCAGCCACCAAACGGGTGTCATCCCATGCAGCAGGAAGTTCGCTGAGGAAATCCTGTACCTCCTGAGGCTGTGCCAAGAAGCTCTGAGGACGGTCTGCTAAGTGTTGCAAACCAGACTCGAAAAGGACGGTCAGCGCCAATTCATGGGCATGAGTGGTGATGTGGGGATGCTGCGAATCGCTGAAGGCACAAGGCGTGTAGTCCATCGGGCCAATCACGTTGCGAGTGAAAGGAAGCGTAGCATTGTGGGCAGCAGCACGGTTGGTGAAGGTCGGCACGTTGTTGTACCATTCAGCCCCATACACACCCTCTGTCGCCAGCAAGTTAGGATAAGTACGTTGCCAACCACGTGGAATAGGCGCCCCGTGGAAGTTGACCAGCAGATGATGACGGGCAGCACATTCCATCAGGTCGATACAATAGTCCATATTCATCTGGTTGTCGCCTGAGAAGAAATCAATCTTCACGCCAGCCACACCAATCTCTTCACACCAAGCAAATTCCTTCTCACGGTCTTCTGGTTTGTTGAGACGATACTTGGGACCTGGGGCACCATTCACCCAACCCACAGAAGAGTTGTACCAGATGAGGGGCTTGATACCCTGCGACTTAGCATAGTTGACAGCATCGACCACACTTTTTCCATCCTTCATTTCATCCCATTCAGCATCTATCAGCACATAGGGAAGCTTCAGCTGGGCAGCGAAATCCACATACATCTTGATGATGTTATAGTCGTTGGAACCATGGTTGTAAGCCCAATAGACCCACGACACCACACCTGAATGGATCCAGCTGGTGTCCTTCAATTTACAAGGCTCTGACACATCCGTCACCAAAGTCGATTCGACCACATCAGCCAACGAACCGATGATGGCGATGCGCCAAGGGGTGTGCCAATTGCCATCCAGTGAAACCTCATTCTGGTCTGGACAGACACGATAGTCCTCTGGTTTGCCGTCGTTGTAGAGCGAAGCAGCACTCTGGTTACGTTCGATGTTCGCTTCAGTCAGCAACACATACGTGCCCTCTTGAGGCTCCAAAAGGGAGGGGAAGCCCAAACGCTTGTCCCTACCGCCACCTGAAGTGGTCAGGGGGAAGAACTCCTCATAGCCGTCGCTCCACTTCTGCATCCAGCGACGTGTGCCCTCTGGAATGGTATAGACGGTTTGCTCGCTCTTCAGTTGTTCGCCTTCCAAGCCAGACAACTCATAACGGAACGCCACACCGTCATTATAGAGACGGAAAACCAACTGAACGGGTTTCCCGTTCTGGTCAGTGTATTCACACACATATTCGTTTGCCACATTGGTGGGGTGCAGGCGTTTGCCCTCCTTCATCAGGTAGTCAGCCTTCACCTTGCCACGTTTCGCGATGCGTTGGAAGGTGAGACCCTCGCCCACGGTCGAAGTGGTGATGCCCACCTGCGAGATGTTCAACACTTGCTGCCCATTGCAACTGATTACATAACCGTTGCCCTGCTGTTCCAGAGCCAATTTTCCATTAGGCGACACAGCATCTACGGGCTTGGCCA
Source organism: Bacteroidaceae bacterium (assembly GCA_017534815.1). GTDB lineage: Bacteria > Bacteroidota > Bacteroidia > Bacteroidales > Bacteroidaceae > Minthosoma. The sequence continues at coordinate 8,821 of JAFXVS010000026.1, forward strand.
TTGCCACAGCCGCACACACCAGCATTCCTGCCGCCAACACTAATTTCTTCATTTGATGCATATTATATAGGTTTGTTTTGCAAATGTACGGATAATAAATGAGAATGGAAAAGAATTGCTCCAAAAGTCTTCGTTTTGCCCTTCTTTTGAGGTCGCTACACTCATAAATTCCTACTCAAAGCAACAAGCGGGTAGTTTCATTACGAGAAACGATGGGTTTCATTACGACTAACTGGTAGTTTCATTACGACTAACTAAACAGACAAGGGGACGTGTCTCTCGACATGTCCCCTCGTCCTTGTTAAAGAATTTTACTTTACCAAATTTATTTAACCAAAAACTTATAATATGTTTCGATTACTGAATGAATACCTTCTTGGTTTCAGCACCCTTCTTGATGATGTTGATGCCCTTCTGAGGAGCGCTCAACTTCACACCGTCAATGCTGTAGTACTCAACCTCTGCATCCTCTACACCTTCGCCAGCCTCTGTGATAGCGTCGATAGCTGTTGGAATTGCAGTACCGCAGTAGTAGAGCTCGAAGTCATCCAAAGTGAGAGAGCAACCACCACCAGATTCTCCCTTCTCTGCACCAAAAGTCATAGAACCACCTTCTGGCAAGTTGATGTACAACTTGGCCAAGTAGTTGTTGTAGTCATTCTCAACGGCCTTCACAACACCAATTGTTCTCTGTGGGAAGTAGAAGGTCTTTGAAACGAAATCGCCTTCATTCTCATCAAAAACATCAACGGTAAGATTCCTATCGAATGGGACTACCTGGTAACCATATTCATCATATCCCTTGCCATTGCCGTCCCATGCATCTGAACTCACCTCATCGCTGCTTGGGAGACGATCCTCGAATTCTTTAAGGTATTCCAACTTATCAATATAAGACTTCTTGTCTCCTTCATCATACGTATACCAACCATACTCTGCATAATAAGTGAAAGTTGGTTCAGTTGTGCGGAGTGAATAGATAGATGGTACAGGAGTTGTCTGTCTGTACTGACCGTTCTTACCTTCAGCAAAGATAGTAGCTTCCTTATCCATCCATTTTTCTGCATCAGCAATACCCTCTTCAACATCAAGATATTTCTTGAAATTATTCAGGTCAGGGAACCATCCTTCACGATACATACCATGGACACGAAGTTCATAAGTACCTGCTGGCAGACCATTCAATGTCTGAGAGATAGAGAAGTCCTTTGAAGAACCCCAGATTTCAGCAATCGTCTTATACACTTTACCATCTTCCAGCATCTCGATACCAAGATTATCGTTGGTGTATGTACCATCATTCTGCACCACAGTCCAGCCCTTTTCAATACCTTCAAGGAAGTCTGGGTTGATAATCACGAAGGAAACATCAACAGGATCTTCCAAAGTAGCAGTCTCGGCACCGCCAGCCTTAAACTTAGCAATGTTGTATGGAACACCAAGTGCAGTCTTGAACTCATCCAACTTTTCTACAGTTGCTACGTTCTCTTTCAAGTAAGCATTCTGATCAGCGACAACTAATGCTACAGCCTCATCCTCAAGGAATTCACCCAAAGATTCACGATAAGTCAGATAAATTGCGTATGCTGCATAGCGGTTATCGAAGTCAATAGCATCAAGATAAGTGGCATCGTCTGCATCTTCCAAATCGCCTGTTGCCCACCATGCCGTTAACAAGAATTCACCTGCATCATCGTTCTCGTGAGCTGAAGCCAAGTTAAAGAAGTTATCTGGAGCCTTCCAGTTCTGACCTGAAGCAGCCTTAGCCTTCGAAATATAATCAAGAGCCTCTGTCAAGGTTTCTGAAGCAGCCTCAAACGTTTCCTTGTCTTCAACTGAAGCTGGAATCGTGTTAAGGAGATCCTGCACCTTCTTGATATCACCCTTGAAAGTCAAATCTTCAAGACCAGTCTTTGCCTTTGTAAGATTTTCCTCCAACATAGCGTTATAGTCAGGTGTTTCTCCGTAGTAGTAAAGTTGGAAACCTGTGGCACCATAGAAAGTATCAGATGAAGCACCGATTGTAAGCTTTCCATCTTCTACATAAACAGTACCTGTAGTCAAAATCGTCCAAGTCTTTTCACGCCATGTAGAAGGTGACGCACCTCCCCAAGTAGTAGTACTTGCAGGGTACAGAGCGGTCTGCTTAGGAATATTAGCATGATCTGTGCTCTCCTTCTCACCACTGCCTGCATGGATAAAGACATACTGCAACTCTGAAATTGCCTGTGGGTTGCAAATCATACCAGACACACTATAGAATCCGTTTGGAAGACCCGTAACAGTCTGATAAATCAATTCAGGATTCCCGTCTGGATTTGCTTTCCAACCACCAATAGCAGGAAAACCATGCTGCATCGTAACAGCTGCAGGCTTGCCATCATGCCATGTGGTAGATTTAATCACCCACTGAGCTTCTTTATATACCTCATGAGACAACTTTACGTTATCAGCAATAGGAACCCAGTCAGAGTGCTCTCCCAATGTAGCCTTATAATCCTTTTCTTGAATGGTAGCCCATGTTTTTTCTGGCTGAAGGTCAGCTTCCACACCCTCAATATCTGGGAACTTATATTCATAGGTCTTTGGAGTGTCTTCAGATGCGTCAGGATTTGTACATACCAATACAGGAGTGTACTCATTATCACAGAAGAATGGATTGTTGATGAAAGCGGAGAAGTTATAAACGCCCTTCTCTGGTGCCTGAGTCATTATATAAGCTACACGTGCTTCGTACAAAGCGGCTGTTTTCTTCTCATAAGCATCCCAATCATCTGTACCATCATAATTATAACTATCAGAAAGAAGAGCCTCTGCCTCGTTAATAGCTGTTTCCAAATCTTCCTTTCCTGGATAATCAGTCGTTGTAACCAATGCTGTAACCGCATCAATAGCCGTTTCCAGAGCTTCCACATCATTCAATGCTTGGTTAACACCTGCCAAAAGCTTTTGGGCTTCTTCCATGACTTTAGTAACGGTTTCCATATCCATGGATTCAGGATCATCTCCATACTCTTCCACGAGCATCCCATAATCATCATACAACTTAGCCGCAATAAGTCCTGTATTATTTTCTATAATATCTTCCAACTGCTCAAAAATATCCGCACAGTCTTCTTGTGCAGCCATCAAATCTAAACCTTCATCAGCTGGACCCTCATAGAACATCTTAAAGTTAGTTACAAAAAACGTATCAGAAGCTCTAACAGCTTTTTTAACAACACCCACTTTTACATACCCATCCGTAGTCAAAAAGAAAGTAACAGAATTATACTTTACTTTACCTTCCTTGTTTGGCATATATTTACCTGCATTAAACCAATCCATAGAGCCTGGGAAAGATGTAGGACCATATACACCTAATTCTGGATAGTAATAGTCATACCTATCCCAACCAGGATAACCGTCATCACCGTTGTGCAAATCATCATGAATGAGTTCTTCCTGTTCTTCGAAAAGACGTGGCATCAGAGGTTTCTTGAACTGGTGATTAGGAATGAATTCTTCGGCATCTTCATCGTACACACCATTGTAAACAGAAAGCAAAGCATTGTCTTCCCATTTGTTATTCAACCAATACCATGCGCACTCACCTTCTTTTGACTCAGCACCAGTTTTGAAAGTGGAGTTACCAGAACTACCACAACGGTAATAGCCCTGACACTCTAATCTGTACATACCAGCAGGAAGCCATACATACTGATAGAGATCCACGTTACTGTTGTCATAAGCCTCAAAAGCACCTCCTGTTGTCGTAGGAGAATCCATTTTGGTGGCTTTTAACGTCCAATCAGACATTGGATTTGCTGTAAAATCGAGATTACCCCAATTTAATTCGTTGGTAATCTCATCGCCCTTCGACCAGTTCGATGCGTCTGGCTTGTCCTGAGCGAACGTTGCGACAATACCCACAAGGAGCATTGAAGCGGCAAGTAGAAATTTCTTCATAATGGAAAAAATTTTGAAGTGAATAAAAGATTTAGTTTATAAAGTTTTTTGTTGCTTTTCTGTGAAAAGTGCTGCAAAAGTAGAAACTTTTCAAAAAAGATACAAGTATACTTTACATTTGCTATAATGTTGGTTACATATCTTATAATAATAAAACATGCGTGTTTCATAACCTAAAAAGGATGTTTCGGCATGTAACGTACAAAAAAATCCTCCAAATTTGTGCTCATGTTACAAAAATATCGTATCTTTGCCACGAAAAAAGTAGTTGAGTAACTAACTAACAACATAAAAAGCCATGAAGTATAGATTCATCGGTTGCATATTATTAGCCTGTTTATGTGTTTTACCACAAAGGCTAACAGCACAGGTCATTCGACTGTACACGACACAACACGGATTGAAGACGAACAACTGCTATAGTGTGGATCTCGACTCCCGCGGATTTGTATGGGTGTCGGGCACCAACGCTTTGGGATTATTCGACGGCACAAAGTTTCAGTATTTGCCCACCACTACTGAAGATGGCAGGTCTCTTTTCCAGATGTCACACGGCGTCAGCGAGGCGGGTGACAACAAGTTCTGGGTATATACCACCCATGGTCTCTTCCTGCTCGATGCTCGCACAATGCACTTTGAACACATCTTCCTAAGTGTGGAAGAGGACAGCATCTATGGATTCTCCGCCAACAACGTCATCGATTATCCCAAGCAGGACTACAAATTGGTGACGACGGACGGGTTCGATTCCTACCTACTGAACACGAAAACGCTGAAGGTGGACAAAGAGATGTCAGAAAAACTGAACAAGGCACTCTTGGAGTCTTTCATTGACCATCCTGTCATCGATAAGCAGCAGAGACTTTGGGCAGTGGGACGCAACATCAAATTGGTGTGCATCAATCTGAAGAACTTCAAACCTTGTCCCATCAACTACACCCCACAGGCGGCTGCCATCATGGAGAACAGCAGCATCACCCGTCTGTTGGAAACGGAGGATGGAATGCTCATCGGCACCAATCACGGAATGCTCATCTACGACGAGAAAGAAAACCTGATCCATGAGTCGGATGCCTACACTGGTGACTTGTTTGTACGCTCCATTCTGCGAACCCACGACAATCGCATCTTGGTGGGTACAGACGGACGAGGCATCTGGGAATACAAGAAAACGGGCGAGGTCTATTCCATTGACGCCCTCTATGACAAGACTTCTGACTTCAACATCGCCTACGGCAAGGTGGTAGATATGAAAGAAGACAAGAAGGGTAACATCATCGCCGCCTTCCTGCAAAAGGGATTGGTGGTCATCCCTCCACAGAACGACTACTTCCACTATCATGCCATTTCGCCTCAAAACAATCTGACCAACGCCACCTGCATCACCTCCATGACCATCGACGCACAAGAGAACTATTGGGTGGCAACAGACGGCTGTGGCGTGTTCACGACTGACGGCATGAAACTGGCTACAGCACACCCTATCAACAACGGCCTGAACTCCATGTTGGTGCAGGACATCAAGATTGACCAGCATGGAACGGTGTGGGTAGGTACCTACGGAGGAGGTGTACAATGGTGGGAGAATGGCAAATGGACAAATCGAGGACTGGAGGAAATCAGCCAGGAACTGGTGATGACCATGTGTTACAATGCTGAAGAGGACAAACTCCTGATCGGCACCAACGGACACGGCATCATCTGCATCAACGTACAGGACAAGACCTTTAACCGGTTGACCTTCCCCTTCTCCTACAACCAATGGGTGAGTAGCCTGCTGCAAGACACGCAGGGCACATTGTGGGTGGGTTCCAGCACGGGTGTCTTCTCCTACAACGCACAAAGCGGCAAACACGAGGACATCACCCTCAATGGCAACCGTATCAGCAACTCGCATGCCATCCAGCAAGATGGTGACAATATCCTCATCGCCAGCGAAGACGGACTCATTATATATAATATAAAGACTAAGGAGCAGGAACTGATTGCCAAAGAACAGGGACTCTCGTGTCCTTCCATCAACACCATCACCACAACGGACGCACACATCTGGGTTGCTACACGCACCAATATTGCATCAGTCGATAAGCGAACTCGTGAGGTGCGCAACTACTCGTCCTTTAGCGGCTATGAGGTAGGTGAGTTCCATCGCAACTCCTTCGTGAAACCAGGACACGGCTACATCCTCTTTGGTGGCGATAACGGCATCATCTGCTTCACCCCCAAACTCATTGCCAACCGTCCCACCAAATTGGAACCCGTCTATTTCACCAACTTTACCACCCCGCTGAACACAGAAAAGATGGATGCCAGCATCTTCTATGCCAAGGACATATGGTTAGAGCACGACAACGGCACGTTCAGCATCGAGTTCTCCTCTGTAGAACTGGGTGATCCTGAACGCATCCACTACGAATATATCTTGGAAGGATTGGAAAGCCAATGGCACACGGATGTGACCACTCCCAATGCCCGTTTCTCGTCCTTGCCTCCTGGCAACTACACCTTCAGAGTACGTGCCTATTTAGAGGATTTGCCTACAGAATGCACAGAGAATGCCATCAACATCCACGTGGCTGCTCCTTGGTATGCCACCTTCTGGGCGTTCCTCATCTATACTCTCATCGCACTCGCCATCGCCTACTTCATCTATCACCAAATCAAGATGCGCAAGCAGCAGAAGGAACAACTGCGCCAGACGGATGAGCAGAACCGCATGAAGGAGGAGAAACTGAACCTCTTCACTTCCATCGCCCACGAATTGCGTTCACCGCTGACCATGATTGAATCGCCGCTGAAGCAATTAATGATGGAGGATGACAATATGGAGCATCAGGAACTGTATGAAGTGATGCAGCACAACTGCGACCGTCTGTTGGGCATCGTCAAGCAAATCACGGATATCCGCAAGATTGACTCAGGACAGATGGTGCTGCACTTGGAGGAGCACGACTATGTGGAGTATGCCAACGAGGTGTTTGAGCAGTTCCAAGGTATCGCCAAAGTGAAGGAGATTACCTTCGACATTGAGCACAGCGAAGAGGAATTGCCCATGATGATGGATGTCACTCATTTCGAGAAGATCATCACTAACCTACTGAGCAATGCCTTCAAGTTCACGCCTCAGGGTGGCAAGGTGATTGCCAAGAGCGGCCTGGAAGACAATAAGGTGGTGCTGCGCTTCTACAATAGTGGGTCACAATTCTCAGAAGAAGACCTGAAGCATCTGTGGGAACGCTTCTATCAGGGTAGTGCCGGCGTTGATGCCAATGGTTCAGGCATTGGACTGAATCTGGTACACGAACTGGTGAACCTCCATCATGGCTCCATCGAAGCGCAGAACGTGGATCCTGTGGGTGTAGAATTTGTGGTGCGCTTCCCTTACTTCAACGGTCTGCAACCCAACACCAACCATACTCGTTCTACTTTATTGCTGGTGGATGATGACTTGGAACTCTCGAACTTCATGAGTGACCAGTTAGGAAAGGATTATAACATTTTGACGGCTTATTCAGGCAACAGTGCCTGGAAAAAGGTGCTGAGCCAACGTCCTGACGTAGTCATCACCGACTATCGAATGCCTGACGGCAACGGCATGGAACTATGTATGCAAATCAAGTCGAATCCTGAAACGGAGAATATCCCTGTTATTCTGCTGACAGGCGAAGGCGACGAATCCTTGCAGCTGCAAAGCCTCAAGGTGCAGGTGGATCATTATTTAGAGAAACCTGTCAATATGGTCATCCTCCGTTCAGCCATCAGTCAAGTGCTGCGCGTCAGACAAGCTGTGCGCAATAAGGTAAATCGCGACAAGACGGTGAGCGACATCCCCAAGCCTATTTTGGAGAACGCACAGGAGAAATTCTTCGACCGTGTGAACGACATCATCAAGAAGCACTTGGACGAATCAGACTTCTCTGTGCAGCAACTCAGCGAAGAAGTGGGCATCAGCCGTGTACACCTGAACCGCAAGATGAAGACCCGCTATGGCGTATCGCCCAATATCTTCATCCGCTCTTTCCGTCTGAAACAGGCAGCTTACCTGTTGGCATACAACAAGGCGAACGTGAGCGAAGTGGCATACGCCGTCGGCTTCTCCAGCCACTCCTACTTCACGACCGCCTTCCGTGAGCAATTCGGCATGTCTCCCAAAGAGTTTATTGCCTTCTACTCAGAAGAAGAACACAAGGAGGCATTGCAGAAGTTATTAGAATAAATTGAAGCGATGTTGCGCCAAGCAACATCGCTTCAATTATTTTCGTAATAACGTGATTACGTGATATCGTTATAACGAATTTATTGAATCAAGACCTTCTTGCGATCTGACTTTCTGATGTAGATGCCCCTAGTTGGGTTCTCAACCGGTCTGCCTTGCAAGTCGAGGTAGATTTCTTCAGCATCTTCTGTGACTGGAAGAACTGACTCGATGTCTGTAGGATTCAGTTCTTCATCATCACTCAGATAAAGCTCTTTGATGTAAAGTAGTTCGTTCTGATTAGCCTCAAAGCCTACCATATAGATGTGTGAGGGGTCAACCTGCTTGCCTTCCTTTGTGGTCATCTCAGCCAATGGAATCTTGATCTTGTCTGTCGTTTTGGGCATGTCCTGAATATAACAAGGATTGAGGTAGTCATCAGTGTCGTAAATTCTAAGTGTTGGATTGCTGGATGATGGCCTACGTCTAAACTGCACCACCAAGTACTTGTGAGCAGAGAAGTCAACACCCTTGCTGTAACGCCAACCACCAAAGCCTCTTGTTCCATCCCATGTGTCCGTTGTCTTAAATGAAGAAGCAATAGAATTTACCGTGAATTGTCCTGTCAGATAGAGCGATGGATTGAAAGCTTCCGTACTCAAAGGGAAGTATGTTTCAGAGGTGTCGAAGTCAATCTCTTTCTTCTGATCCAAAATCTCCAGCATCTTCTGGGCATAACGCTTACCGATTATACGATACCCTTCGGCGGTGAAGTGAAGGTGGTCAGCAGCACCTGGGCAGCCTTCAGAAGAAATCACGTATGAGTTAGGAATGACAGAAGCTGTCTTGGCAATCACTTCATTGTGTCCTGAACAATATCCATCACGCAATGTTTCACCAATGAGCAATGGCACTTCCTCTTCGTTCAAACCAAGCTCGTTGAGCAGACGAATATAAACGCGCTTCACCTTGACAGGCCAGTCATGCTGACCGTTGTTGGAACATCCCTGATGGAGCAAGATACCCTTGATCACACCCTTCTGTTGTGCCTTCTTCGCCATGTTAACCAACACCCTGAAAGGATTGTTGTTGTATGCTGCACAGTAACTCTTGAACCATGACTCGGCATTTTTGATTTGATCGGCACACTTATCCTCGTCAAAAAGTTCGATGGCACATCCACCGACAGCCACATTGAGAACACCCACCTTGATGCTCTCAGGCAGGTTCGCCACCATCTCACGACCAAAATAGTCTGCAGGGGTCAGATTGACACCAATAGACGGCATCTCACGACAAAGTGGAGGATAAGCTGTGTACCAAGTACCCTTCGTTCTATTGGCATTCGGCTGATCCACACATGCCAGCATCCTAAAGCGTGAATCAACATTCACCTTATCCTTGGACTCAGCCGCAGCATTGCCCTCCATATTGGACTGACCAAAACAGAGGTAGATGTGGAAGTTGGGGTCAAAGTCCCGAGGCTGCTCCATCGTTCCTGTGTTCACAACCTCGACTCTCGTCTTATCCTTTACAGCATTTTCAAAAAGGGATATCAGCTTATTCATCCTACTCAACGCATTTGTCTTTTTGGTGTCAGTATCCATTTTTTCAGGCGCATAATCCTCCACATACTTCTTCAACGTAGTATAGGTACTCTTACTTGTAACCTCTGGTGTGTCCTTCCAATCAATCATCAAAGACTCAGCCTTATCATAGACTTGCTGATACTCTTCATCCAACGTCAGCAGACTGTATTGCTTACAGAAATTCCAAATCTCTTGAGAATTGCCATCCATTGGCCAGTGACCACCATTATTATAGGAGAATAACTCTACACAACCACCATTCGGACCACCACTCCATACTTCCTTGTCACCAGAATACCAGCTGTTTGTATAGGTCTTGTAGTTGGGGGTTATCGTATATTCAGTGTTGCCGTTCAAAACTGTCGCCATCTTCTCCACATATCCATGGATATCATATGGCTTATATTTAAATGTACTGTCAGCATAAGCATGACAGTGAATGAGGTTGACGGGCTTTTTGCACTCGTTCCAGGGCTGCCCACCCTGTTGTATGCCGCTGGTGGGTGCGAAAGCGGCAATCTTGTCCTGAACGTTGGCCATACAGTGGTACATGAGCATGGAACCCATGGAGAACCCAGACCAATAAACACGAGATTTGTTAATACCATATTTATCATGCATCTCATCAATGGTCTGAAGCACAAAGTCCTGGTCTTTCGTACCCCATATATCCCAAGTGTTGCCATCGCTACGCAGATAAGTAACGATGAATTTCTCGTTGTCAATCAAATTATAGAATTTGTCTGAATCGTACTGATATTCTGGGTCTTGGTTCATACCATGAGTGACAATCATCAAAGGCATGTTCTGTTGTGTCGTATTAGGGGTAAATACCACCATGTTACGCTTTTGACCGTTAACTGTGATGTCAATACTTACCTTCTTATAGGCATGCATGGACAACACACATACCACAGCACAAACCAAGATAGTAAATAGACGTTTCATATTATAAGAATTTTGTTTTAATATAGTAAAAAATATTTTTTAGTATAGTAAAAGAAAATTTTTAGTATAGTAAAAAATAATTTATGGAATAAATACTTTCTTGCGGTCACTGCGACGAATGAAGATGCCATTGGTTGGGTTGGACACAGGTCTGCCCATGAGGTCAAGATAGCTCTCTGCATCTGTAGCATCTGATTCAAGGGTATCAATGCCTGTATCTTCCTTCACCAAATACACTTCCGACACATAGAGTTTCGCATCACTGTTTTTTGTCGAAAAGCCTGCAAAGCGAATGTGAGCGGGATTCAATGCATCACCAGATGCCTTCACCAATTCGTGAAGGTCAAACTCATGCGTGGTGCTATTACTTGTCAATTCCTTCTCATAATAATCGCCAAAAAGACTGCCTGAATCGTAAAAACGGAAGTAATTGCCCTTACCTGGCGTTCGCCTCATCTTCACCACTAACTTCTGATAGTCAGAAAGGTCAATGCCATCTTCGAAAGACCAGCCCGCCAAACCATTCTGCAATAAAGAGACTGTATTAAACGTGTTGCCACCTAAAGTAGTTTGTTTAGAAGTACCCTTCTTGATAATCGATGGAATAAACCAGTTATCGCTCAAATCAAAAGGATCATCTGGAATTTCCTGCAAAGGCTGGTAACGAGTGGCAGAAGCATAATTCACTTGAGCATACTCAGCATACCACTGGAAACAAGCTACACCACAACCCTCAGAAGGATCATCACCATTGGCTTCCATGGCCCTCTTATAGGCAGGGGTTACACGACCTGTCAGATCGAAATTCTTTTTGTCAGATGATGTAATGCAATCGCCATAGTCAATGTAGCAATGAGTGCCCGAAAGGGTCATGGAAATATTGCCATAGTAATCATATACACCTTTGGTAATGGTACCCCATACCGATGTGCGACCTGTGGCCCAAGTACCGTAATTAGGTTCTACCCAAGTACCATGCTCATTATAGTGTCCACCTCCTGTTCTTTTAGGACTCCAGTCAATCTCAGTAATCACGATAGGATTCGTATCCACAACAGGTACTTGATTATGGAATTGCTGTATTTTGCGCTGCGTGGCAGCAGGAACATCGTTAGGAGTCAAATCCTTATCTGCACATCCATACCAACCATCATAGTCATGCACAGCATAACCAATGTTTTCGCCTGTGATGGGATAATCCGCATAATCTGCATAACTTGCCTGCCATCCAGCACCTGGCACCCAGATGATACCCTTGAAGCCATTGGCACGAATCTTATCCACGATGGGCTGGAAGAAGTCGTGCAATGCCTTTTTCGAATTCTGTCCATTGGCAAGCTTCACACTGACAGGCTCATTGGCCAACTCAATACTGATTTGTCCGCTATATAATTTAATAGCAGTTGAGCTCGTGACACGATCCCAAACATCTAAGAGAAACTTCTGATAACTGCCATCTACAAAAATGTAATGAGAACATACGCCTGGGGGACGCATGATCACATACATACCATGTTTAATTGCATCCAGAGCAATAGGAAAATATACTTTACTCAAATACTTCGTTAAACGTTTGCCGTCATAGTGACCAATATAAGCCTCACTTCCCTTGTCTATCAATTCACCTTTGTCATTGTACCTTTCTCTTTCATCTACAGGCCAAGAACCATCACTTCCGTTCGTCCAGCATGGATCGAGATGCAAACGGAATAATTTGCAATTCGCTCCCTTTTCTTTGTCGGTGATTACATCGAAAATGGCATTAAAGTAGTTCTTACAATTATCGACAGTGGCATCTGAAGTATAATCTCCCCAACGATGTTCATTGAAGAAAGGACTTGGAGTATCCATCAAACCATGAAGTACGACCTTGTTACCTTGGTCATCTTTCAAAAATTTGCCATCCACATGCAAAGGAGGCAGACCCTGCATTGTCGATTGTGCCTCAGCAGGAACAACTATTGAGCCTATCGCACAAACAAGACAGCACTGAATCAGTTTTCTTAATTTCATATCTGGAAAAGATTTTATAGATTAATAATATCGCTGCAAAGGTACGACTTATTTCACACTCCCTCTTTATGATATGGAACATCTTTTTTCAATATTGTAACTAATATCATAACGTTGTCCCTTTATAACGATTTTATTGAATAATCACCTTCTTCTTGTCTGATTGACGAATAAAGACACCATGAGTCGGATTCTCTACGAATCTGCCCTGCAAATCGAAGTAAGACTCATCTGTGTCAGCCGTAGTGATTGGCAGCGATTGGATGTCTGTGGGGTATTCACCATCATCACTCAAAAATACATCTGTGACGTACATGGTCACACCCTCAGGAATTTGGAAACCTATGATATTGATGTGGGAAAGATCGAGTGCTTGCCCATTTTCCTTTTGCAAGTCTTGCAGGTTAATGATCCACTTATTATCCTTCAATTGTTTGGTGTCCAAAGGATAAGAACAAGGAGTGCCCTGTGTATTGTATTCATCGTAGAAAAGCAAGACAGGTGAAGAGGAAGGTTTACGACGCATCTGAATAACCAAATAGTTGTTTGACGACAGGTCGATACCAGAGGCGTATTGCCATCCTGCCAAACCATTCTTCCCTGTGCTCATACCACCAAATCGTTCTGTAAATGTGCCTTTGGAAACGATGGAAGGATTGAACAATTCTGCCACCAAGGGGAAGGTGGAGGCTGTTACATGGAAGGTGACATTTTGGATGTTTCCCTGCTCATCAGTATAAGTAGCTGTAACATCGGTCTCTCCTTCTTTTAATGCTTGAATACGGCTACCCAACATCTTCACCATATCAGGTTGGCTGAAGGTATAGGTACAAGCAGAAGTCACATCACGCTGCACACCTGACTGAGCAGTCATCATCACCTTCAATGGCTGCAAACCTCCTGCCAAAAGAGCAATATTCTCTTTGTCAACAGTCAAGGATGACACAATCTTATCTTCTTCAGGAATGGTAGCCATCGGATCTTCTACGCCAAACATCTCTTCATTGTAAATCTTCTCTGTAGTGAACCAGTCAAAGTCTACATAACCACCCAACTGCTTGGTAGCATAATTGAAGAGACAGAAACGCTGACCTACAAAATAATCGAGGGTATAACGCATCGTCATTGTCACACCTGCTGATGTCCACGTTGAGTTGTTCGTACTATAATAATACTTGCACTCATTCGTGCCAAAGTTCACCATTGCCCGCAAATAGATGACATCGGAAGTCACTTCCCTACCCTTTAGTGACTGTTCCTTCTTTAAGTTTTGGTTATCGAAAGTACAACGTTCACTATACAAATATTTTTTACCATTCTGCATTTTCACACCCAAGAAAGAATAGGGGTTCTGCCATACAGCTATACCAGCCACATCTCCTTCTTGCATTCCTGACAGATCAATCTTCACCGTTCCATAAGAAGGCTTATAGTTCTGAGAAGAAGTACCATTAGGTGATAAACCCAAAATACGCTGAGTCAATGTGTTGCGAGCATAATGCAAGTCGCTGTTTACTGTAGCAGTATAGAGTCTCAGATGACCTGGACGTTCCGTCAATGACCAAGCAGCATTGTCTGGATTGTGATTCCACTCCCATTGCATGCCCAAATTGGTATCGATGAAAGCGTCATTGGTGGGCAAATAGGTCTTTTCATAAGTTTGTCCCACATTCGGTTTATTATACGCTGCACCATTCTCTGAAACATCCTTACCATTCTTACCAATAACAGGCCAGCCATCCTCCCATTTTACTGGTTCAAGATAAGGAATACGTCCGATGGCACCTGCATCTCTAAAGATAAGTGTCCACCATTCACCCGTTTGGGTTTCTATCAATGCACCTTGATGGATACGACCATAATTAAATACACGATGGCTGCACTCTTCGTAAGGACCCATTGGATTCTTGGAACGGAAAATGGTTTGCGAAGCCTCTGTATTATAAGTAGCATATATATAATAGTAGTCACCGATATGGTACATGTGACTGCCTTCACAACCTCCTTGTACGCTGATGGCTTTGGTGTTGGAAATTTTTTGCAAAGTCTTTGGGTTGAACTTATTCACCCAAATGTCATTGATACCACAAGCCACATAGAGATAACCATCACCATTCTCGCCATCATCAAAGAGCCAACCTGGGTCATGATATGCTTCTGACAATCGGGTGTCTGTCCATTCACCCTCTGGAGCTGTTGCTGTCAGCAGAATGCTCTGGGAATCAGATGACCAAGTAGAACAAGGGAAGTAGAGGTAGAACTTACCATTATGATAGGCAAGTGACGAAGCCCACATACCTTGTGCATAGTGATGTTGTCCGTTCAGCAAGTTGTAGGCATCATTGTCGAGAATCTTTTTCAACGGATTGGCACAATATTCCCAATTCACCAAATCTTTCGATTTCATGATGGTGGCGCCAGGAAAAAGATACATCGTTGTGCTCACCATATAGTAAGTGTCATCAACCCTCACCACATCAATGTCAGGAAAATCACCATTGATGACAGGATTGACATACGTACCGTTTCCCTTGTCAGCACTCCAAATCTGTTTGTACTCGGCAGTCTGTGCCAACAAGGGAGTTAAAAAAGAAATACTACAATATATAGATAATAATACCTTTTTCATTTTTTATTTGATAGAAAGTGTCAATTTCTTTAAGTCTTTATCCTGTGAACTGTTGCCATAAAGTATTTCAAAGTCACCCGTCTTCTGATGAACAGTATTGATATTAGGATCAAAGAACTCGAATGCCTTTGGGGTCAGTTCCAACGTTGCTTTAGCGGTTTTTCCTGCCTTCACATTCACACGTTGGAAAGCACGAAGTGATTTCAGTGGACCATCAGGATCAGAAAGGTCACGGATATATACTTGCACCACCTCTGTGCCATCACGCTTACCTGTATTGGCTACATCAACAGAAAGTTCATAGTTTTTACCCTTCTTGTCAATCTTACCGTTCTTTATTTCAAAAGTAGTATAACTCAAACCATAACCAAAAGCAAAGAGTGGATCGTTGAAATAACGATAGGTACGACCCTTCATCGAGTAGTCTTCATAATCTGGCAACTGTGCTGAAGTCTTATAAAAAGTAACAGGCAATTTACCACAAGGGTTAAAGTCACCAAACAAGGCGTCAGCCACAGCAAAACCACCTTCTTGACCAGGATACCAAACTTGTAGGATGGCATCACAAGACTCTGTTTCAGGTTGGAAAGCAATGGCTGAACCAGAACAGTTGACAAAGATGACGGTCTTGCCTGCATCCTTCAATGCCTTGAGGAAATCACGCTGTACCTTTGGTAATTCTATATGAGTACGGTCACCTCCCTTGAACCCATCAATATCCACAGGCATTTCTTCACCTTCAAGTGCAGCGGCAATACCACCCACAAAGACAACCTTATTAATACCCTTCAACTGTTCAATCACCTTTACATAGTCAATAGGCAATTCCTTAGCTATATTTATTTTCATATTAGCTCCCCAAGTCTTCACATGCTTAAAGCGTACTTCAATCTTATAAGACTTACCTGCTTCAGCTTGAATGGCTGTACGGGTAGGAGTTGTACGCCAAGTATGTTGTCTCACCTTACGTTCTCCATTAATATAAAGTTCAAAGTCACTGACAGATTCCATATTCACCACATATTCACCTGATTCTTTAGGCGTGAAGACTGTTTCATATTTAGCAGAAAAGTCTTCCAAATTCACGCCTGGAGCAAAATTGTGCATACCGGCAGTGGTGACAGCCAATGGTGTCGTATAATACTCAGTTGTCACGGGCTTTCCTTCCATATTTGTATTGTTCCAGAAAGTACCTTTCATACCTTTCTTGCCATCCATTTGGCAATTCGTAGCCATCAAACAATCCATCACTTTATCGTAAGTTCTATCACAACCTGCCAAATAAAGAATATTCTTCTGCTTGGTCTTGATACCATCGAGAATAGTAACTGTACGATTAGGTGTACCATTGTAATTACCCCACATCAATGGCTCATCGTCAGCATTAGGACCTATCACAGCTATCTTTTCCTTATTCTTTTGCAATGGAAGCACATTACCTTTGTTCTGCAAAAGTACCAAAGTCTGACGTGCCATATCAAGAGAAATCTGACGATGCTCCTTGGAATCCATAGCAGAATAAGGAATCTTAGACCATTCAACCAATGCTGGATCATCCATCTCACCTAAGTCAAAACGACCTTCCAACAAACGAATCACATGCTTATCCACTTCTGCCTCCGTAATGAAACCACGCTTCACAGCTTCTGGGATGCTTCTATAAGCATAACCATAACCACACTCCACATCAGTACCTGCCACTGTTGCCTTAGCAGAAGCATGGGTGGCATCAGATGAAGACTTATGAGAATCATAGAAGTCACTGATAGCACCGCAGTCACTCACCACCAAGTATTGAAATCCCCATTCATCACGAAGAATCTGCTGTAACAAACGAGTGCTACCACAACATGGATCATCATCCAAACGCTGATAAGCGCACATCACTTCTCTTACCTTTGCATCCTGTACCAAGGTTTTGAATGCTGGCATATAAGTTTCCCACATATCACGTGGTGATACATCTGTCAGGTTGGCTGTATGACGAGTATATTCAGGACCACTATGTACAGCATAGTGCTTGGCACAAGCCCACAACTTTCTGTACTTAGCTGACTCTGGACCTTGCAAACCTTTCACCACCTGTGTTCCCATCACACTGGTCAAATAAGGATCTTCACCATAAGTCTCCTGACCACGTCCCCAACGAGGATCACGGAATATATTTACATTGGGTGTCCAAACGGAAAGGCTATGAAATTTCTCATCTTCACCACCTTCCTGAATCATACGCTTGTTATATTGTGCTCGAAATTCTGTGCTAGTAGCATCGAACACTTTAAAGAGTAAATCAGGGTTCCAAGATGCCGCCATTGCAATAGGTTCTGGAAATACAGTTACATTACCCATATTGGCTGCACCATGCAAAGCCTCACTCCACCAGAAGAACTTCTTGATACCCAAGCGAGGGATGGCTGGACTTTCATCCAACATTAATTTGGCTTTCTCTTCCAATGTCAATCGACTGCAAAGGTCTTTTGCTCGTTCGTTTGCACTTAAATTAGGATTTTGATACGGCAGTGTTTGTGCACTGGCTCCTAACGCCAGCATACAGCACAGCAGGAGACTTGATAAAGGCTTTCTCATATTTTTTCTTCTATTAAATAAATTGCTTTTAGAAATCTTTTTCGCTGCAAAGGTACGAATATCTTACACATTATTATATATATATTCTTTTTTTATTTTATTTTTTAAAGAACTATATGGTGGTATTTATAGGATGTTGATAGTGTTGATAAGTATGGATGATGGTTGTGTATCAATCAGTTAGGATGTTGAAAAGTGAGGGGTAGGGTATTGATAAAAAAATGAAAAAAAATAACAACTTTTTTTGGTGGTTTGGATGTGAAGTGGGTATATAAATTTTATTGAAAAAAGCAAAAAAAGTTATTAGAAATTATTAAAAAGTTATCAATAGGGTTATGAACAGGGTTATCAACATTTGCTCATAATCCTATTGATGTGTAAAGCAGGATTTATGGATTTCTTAGCAGTTCCATGAACCTTTTTTTCATGGCTTCCTTGAGTTCGTTTTCGTTCAGTATGAAGTCATTAACTACCTCCTCAAAGGCTTTTTCTGCCTTGACACGCATCTGAGCTTTGCCAGCACGAAGACCAGAGGATAGTTCTGTCTTTGGAAGCAGTTGTCTATTGAAATTGCCGTCGCTCATATTACTGTTGATAATGATGTTAATAATGTTGTTGATAACCCTGTTGATAAGATGTTAATAGACGGCAAATATACGGGTTTCTTTCAACATGGCAAGCGTTTGAGAATGAAAATGATTGGAAATTTTTTGTTTTTGGAAAAGATTCGCTAATTTTGCATGTTGATAAGTAAGTTGATAAGTTATGAACAGGGTGTTAACAACTGACGAGAAATATATGAGAAGGTGCATTCAGTTGGCTAAAAATGGCATGATGAATGCACAACCTAATCCGATGGTGGGTGCTGTGATTGTTTATAAGGACAGCATCATCGGAGAAGGATATCATGTGCGTTGTGGTGAAGGTCATGCTGAGGTGAATGCCTGTGCATCGGTCAAGAAGGAGAATGAGCATTTGTTGAAGAAGAGTACCATCTATGTGAGTTTGGAACCTTGCAGTCATTATGGCAAGACTCCTCCTTGTGCTGATCTGTTGATTAGTAAGGGTTTCAAGAGATGTGTTATTGGTTGTAAGGATCCATTTGCCAAGGTGCAGGGAAGAGGTATTAAGAAGTTGAAGGATGCTGGTATGGAAGTGACAGTGGGTGTATTGGAAGAAGAATGTAAGGCCTTGAACAAGCGTTTCATGACGTATCATGGTAAGCACAGACCTTTTGTCACGCTAAAGTGGGCAGAATCGGCTGATGGCTTTATTGATGGACATATTTCCAATCCATATACACAGATGATCTGTCATCAGCGCAGGGCAGAACATCAGGCCATCTTAGTGGGAAGAAAGACGTTTGAAGTGGATAACCCTTCATTGACCACTCGTGAATGGTATGGTCCGTCTCCCAAACGGTATGTGGCATCTTCCCAGCCTTTGACCTTGTCTGAAGGTTATCATCTGATTCAGGCAACAAGTGTTGATAACATCCTTGATAAGTTATACGAGGAGGGCATCCAGACTGTCTTGGTGGAAGGTGGAGCAGACCTTCTTCAGTCGTTTATAGATAGCGGTCAGTGGGATGAATGTTACATAGAGAAAGGGGCTATGACCCTCAATGGAAAGGTCAAAGCCCCTGTACTTGTTCACGCTGTCCTGAAAGATGTCAACACTGACTTTGGACAACGGATTGAGCAGTATGTATCTCTTTAGAACATATCTTTAACGAGATCCTCATACTTAGCAAGACTCTTCATAGCAGCAGGAATGTTCTGGTCAATACCAGTGCCGCTGAAGTCAATGTCGTACAGATCCTTCAAGTTGCCAATGCTTGCAGGAATAGAACCCTTCAAGTCTGGATTGTCGCTGAAGTCAATGTCCTGCAGTTTTGTATTGTTACCGATGCTTGCAGGAATGGAACCGCTGATGGCATTCTTAGAAAGATCCAAATACTTGATGGTAGGAATATCAAACAGACCATCAGGAATGTTGGTGATGCCATCCTTGTTCAAGTGCAGACCTTCGATGTTGGAAAGCTTAGCAATCTTCTCTGCATCCAGTTCACCTTGGTTGCTGGCCACGCCCTTCAAGGTGAGTGACTTCAAGCTGGTGATGTCCCAAATGAAGTCTGGCAGTTTCTCGTCGTAAGCCTCATCGCTGTATAATTGCAGAGTTTTCAGTGCCGTCAACTTGGTGAGGGCAGAAGTGAGTGGCTTGGTAGGAGCACCTTGACCCTCCCAGAAGATGCTGGTCAGCTTCGTGCAGTTGCCAATCTCTTCAGGAATGTCAGGCGTGCAGTTCTTGATGACGATATCCTCAAGATTAGTGCAAGTGCCCAGCTGATGGAAGTCACCCTTCACACGGTTGATGGTCAACTTCGTGAGGTTAGGCAGATTGAATGACTCTGGAAGCTGGATGTACTCTTCCTCGTGGCTGGTAGGACAACCCAAACGGAGGCTCTCCAAAGAAGTCATCTGGAAAACATTGGCAGGAACAGGATTCTGGATGCCGGAACCATTATTATCAAAATCGATATTCAACAGTTTCAGTGATTCGAGGTTCTGAATCTCAGCAGGGAGAGTTCCCTTCACACCACGGTGAAACAAACTCAGTTCAACCACCTTGCCTGCTTCATCCACCTCTACACCTTCCCACTCGCCGAGTGGAGCGTCAGTACACCAGCCTGCCTTGTTATCCTCTGGCCATTCTTTGCCATTGAGGGCTTCAAAGATTTTGATCAAAGTGGCACGTTCGTCCAGCTTTTCAAACTCAGGTGCATCAGCAGTTCCTTCACCAGAAGTGGAACCGCCCTTACATGAATACATGCCCAGCATAGCAACAACGGCTAGGAGCAACATTACGTTCTTTTTCATGATTGTTGGTTTTTTAATTGGTTGTAAAAAAATAAGTAGTAATGAAAATTCGGTTGCAAAGATAATGTCTTTTCCCCGAATCAGCAAAGAAATATCCGTAAAAATCACCTATCTCCCACAGAAAGAGGGGACTGAC
Source organism: Bacteroidaceae bacterium (assembly GCA_017534815.1). Lineage (GTDB taxonomy): Bacteria > Bacteroidota > Bacteroidia > Bacteroidales > Bacteroidaceae > Minthosoma. The sequence continues at coordinate 29,744 of JAFXVS010000026.1, forward strand.
ACCCTTATTCCATCAGTGGAAGACCAAAGGAAGAGGGATCGAGCGTATCATCTTGAGAGGCTGGCATGGGAGTGCGGGAAGCTACAGCAAGGGTGAGGATGGAAACTTTCACTTGAGGGGCTTTGACCAACTCTTTGGCACAAGAAGCAAGGGTGGCACCCGTGGTAGTCACATCATCCACCAGCAGGACATGCAGGCCAGCAATCTTCTCTGGATAGGTCAGGCGGAAGACGTCCCTCACGTTTTCCTGACGCTCATGAGCATTGAGATGGGTCTGGGAGGGATTGTTCTCTTCTCTCTTGACGACGTGATAGTAGATGGGGAGTCCAGTCACTTGTCGAATCCCTTGGGCAATGTAGTGGCTTTGGTTGTAACCGCGTTTCAGTTGTTTCCGCCAATGCAGCGGCAGGGGAATGATGCAGTCGATGTCATCGAAGAAATGTTCGTCCTTCAACTCTTGGGCATACATCGACGCCAGATGAGTGGCCAATTTCGGACGTCCCCAATATTTGATGTTGTAGATGATGCGACGAGTTCTTGCGCCATCATGATGAAACAGCGCCACTGCCTTCTCGATGGGAAAGACGCCCCAAAACTGCTTCTCCAACAGATTGTGCTCGACGGTGTGGTAGTAGGTGTAGGGCAAGTGCATCAGGCAGGGGTTACAGATGTACCGTTCATTCGCTCCCAACCTGTGACCACACATGCAGCAGATGCGTGGCAAGAACAAATCACTCAGGTCATTCCAGATCGCCATACACCCTCATGATATCGTCCATCTCGAAGCCTCTGCCCAAGGCGAAGCGGATGAGTTTCACCTTGATCTCATACTCGTTCTTTCCCTTCACCGACGGACGTTTCTTCTCGATGAGCTGACGCAGGGTTTCCAGATTGTCCTCCTCCTTCAGCTCTTCCAGTCCCTGTTCGATGTGTCGGCTGGCAATCCTCTTCAGCTTCAGTTCGTGCTCAATCTTCACCCTGCCCCAATGGTTGTAGCGGAACTTGTCCCTGACGAAGGCTCTGGCATAACGCTCCTCATCGATGAACTTCTCCTTCACCAGCTTGGCGACAATCCTTTCGGCCATGTCCTCCGCCACCTCCCACCGTTTCAATTTCTGCTGCACATCGTGACAGCACTGTTCGCTCATAGCGCACAGAGCAGAAAGCTTCTGATAAGCCTCCTGCTCTGTATAGATATGTTTCCTCTTTTCCATCTTTCTGCTGATGATGAGGTTCATCTTTCCCTTCTGATGATGAGGTCAACGCCTACAGCACCTTGATGAGTTCCACGTCGAAGATGAGCGTGGCGAACGGTGGAATGGAGGCACCAGCCCCACCCTCTCCGTAGGCAAGCATGTAGGGGATGTAGAAGCGGAACTTCGAGCCCTCCGACATGAGCTGCACACCTTCTGTCCAACCGGCAATCACCTGCTGCAGACCGAAGTCGGCGGGAGCGTTGCGCTTGTAGCTGCTGTCGAAGATGGTGCCGTCGAGGAGTCTTCCCTCGTAGTGGCAACGCACCGTGTCGCTGGCCTTAGGCTTCTTGCCCGTTCCCTCGGTGAGGACTTCGTACTGGAGACCGCTCTTGGTCATGGTGACGCCCTCCTTCTTGGCATTCTCGGCCAGGAACTTTGCGCCCTCCTCCTTCGCAGCCTTGCCGGCGGCAGCCTTGGCAGCGTTCTGCTTCTGTTCGAGTTCGCGGAAGAAAGTGTTGACGATTTGCTGACCCTCCTGATGGCTCACCTTGAGCGTGTTGTCGTTGAGCACATCGGTGATGGATGCTGCGAAATCTTCAATCACCAGATTGTCTTTGAGTCCCATTTGTTTGAGTTGCTGGCCAATGCCGAGGCCAAGGGCGTAACTGAGTTTGTCCATGAATGTTTACTTGTTTTTGAGTTTGTAAGTTTCTGAGATTTTTAGTTTTCGACTGCAAAGTTAGGCATTTTCCACTGAAAATCCGTACCTTTGCATCAGAAATTCAGAAACCAGCCCATGCGCTGGACGATTTATAACACAAAAACTATACGTAAGAATTCAAAGATATGGCATTGAAAGCAGGTATTGTAGGTTTGCCAAACGTAGGCAAATCGACCCTTTTTAATTGTTTGTCGAGTGCCAAGGCGCAGGCGGCAAACTTTCCTTTTTGTACGATTGATGCACAGCTCGGACAGGTGAGCGTGCCCGACGACCGGCTGACAAAGTTGGCGGAGTTGGTGCACCCTGGTCGCATCGTTCCTGCGGTGTGCGACATCGTCGATATTGCAGGTCTGGTGAAGGGCGCCAGCCAGGGAGAAGGACTCGGCAACCAGTTCCTCGGCAACATCCGCGAGTGCGACGCCATCATCCACGTCCTCCGATGCTTCGACAACGGCAACATCGTCCATGTCGATGGCTCCGTCGATCCTGTGCGCGACAAGGAAATCATCGACACTGAGCTGCAGCTCAAGGACCTCGAGACCGTCGAGGCACGCATCAAGAAGACCGAGAAGCTCGCCAACGTCGGCCACGACAAGAACGCCAAGGTCGAGTACGGACTCCTGCTCCGCTACAAGGAAGCCCTCGAGAAGGGACTCTCCGCCCGCACCGTCCAGCCCGAGAACGACGAAGAGGTGCTGGCAGCCAAGAACATGTTCCTCCTGACCACCAAGCCTGTGCTCTATGTGTGCAATGTCGATGATGCCAGCGCCAAGTCCGGCAATGCCTACGTCGATCGCGTCCGTGAGGCCATCAAAGGCGAAGAAGCCGAACTCCTCATCATCAGTGCCCAGACCGAAGCCGACATCGCCGAACTCGAGAGCTACGAAGAGAAGCAGATGTTCCTCGAAGACCTCGGCCTCGAAGAGAGCGGATGCAACCGACTCATCAAAGCCATCTACTCCCTCCTCAACCTCCAGACCTTCATCACCGCCGGCGAGATGGAAGTCAAGGCATGGACCGTCCGCAAAGGCTGGAAAGCCCCCCAGTGTGCAGGTGTCATCCACACCGACTTCGAGAAAGGCTTCATCCGCGCCGAAGTCATCAAGTACGACGACTACATCAAATACGGTTCCGAAGCCGCAGTCCGCGAAGCCGGCAAACTCGCCGTCGAAGGCAAAGACTACATCGTCCAGGACGGCGACATCATGCACTTCAGGTTTAATGTTTAACTTCCTATAGTCCCTATAGTTCCTATAAAAACTTCCTCCCCCATGACCCTTTTCATCGACTGGCAGCCCTCCCCCGAGGCCTTCGCCCTCGGCTCCTACAGCGTCCGCTGGTACTCCCTCCTCTGGTGCATCGGCCTCCTGCTCGCCTACCTCATCGTCCAGCGCCTCTACAAGCACCAGAAGATCGCCGACGACAAGTTCGAGCCCCTCTTCTTCTACTGCTTCCTCGGCGTGCTCATCGGAGCCCGACTCGGCCACTGCATCTTCTACGAGCCCGACTACTACCTCACCAGCTGGAAAGGCTTCATCGAGATGCTCATCCCCTTCCACCAGATGCCCGACGGCACCTGGAAATTCACCGGCTACGAAGGACTCGCCTCCCACGGCGGCACCATCGGACTCATCGTCGCCATGTTCCTCTACTGGCGCCGCATGAAGCTCCGCCCCTGGGTCGTCATGGACAACATCGCCATCGCTGTCCCCATGACCGCCTGCTGCATCCGTCTGGGCAACCTCATGAACTCCGAAATCATCGGCAACCCCACCGACCTCCCCTGGGGCTTCATCTTCCACACCCGCGACGCCCTCGTCTCCGGAGCCCTCGCTCCACGGCATCCCGCCCAGCTCTACGAAGCCCTCGCCTACCTCCTCATCTTCATCGTCGGAGCCATCATCTACTGCCGATGGTACAAGACCCAAAAGAAGTCCTCCCCCACCCCCTCCTCCTCATCTCCCTCCTCACCCTCATCTCCCTTCACCCCCGGCACCGGCTTCTATTTCGGCTACTGCCTTGCCACCATCTTCACCTTCCGCTTCTTCATCGAGTTCCTCAAGAAAGAGCAAGTCGATTTCGAGCGCGGCATGATCCTCGACATGGGACAGCTCCTCAGCCTCCCCTTCATCCTCCTCGGCTGCTGGTGCATGTGGCGAGCCATCAAGCAATCCCACGAATAAATACAAATAGAATAAATACAAAAGGAGCACCCGACCCTCGGATGCCCCTTTTTCTTGTGAATAGATGGTATGAAATAAATATGGATAATATGAATAATTCTGCTCACTAATATGAATAATTATTATTTTGATTAGTGGATGAAATTATTCACATTATCCACATTCGTTTCGAATAAAAACCCTTACGGCCTACCCTTCTCCCCCGCTTCCCGGCAGACCGCCGCCTTCTTCTCCGTGTCGAAATCCATCCTGCGGTAGGCATCCACCACGCCCTTCACGCCATACACCAGCTGGTCGCCCTCCTTGTCGAGGTTCGCGATCGCCTCGGTCTCCTCGGCCTTCAGCTGCTGGGCATAGACATCGTCCAGCACGCCGTAGCGGCCGCGGCAACTCAAGAGCTGGCGCGCCAGCTTGGCAGGTGCGGGGTTCTCCTGCGTGAAAAACTCGTCGAACTGGTCGATGGTGTACTTCACCACACTGATGCAGACGGCATTCGTGGCACGTTGCAGCGCCAATTCTTGTACTAAAGTTGGGATATTTTCCATATTGATATAATTTAGGTTGTAAAAAAATAAAAGTGCCTGTTTTCGGGCGTTTCAGCCCTGAAATGTTAAAATCCGAATGGCCTTGTAGGGGGTACAAGACCCTCTCGACGGCGTCGGGAACCCTTTGTAGGGGGTACAAGACCCTCTCGACAGTGTCGGGAAGCTTTTGTGGGGGCTACAAGGGCTTCTTTTCATCGTCGGGAAGACTTTGTAGGGGGTACAAAACCTTCCCGACGACGTCTAGAGCCTTTTGTAGGGGGCGGCACCGTCCGCCCTCCTTTGGATTTTCTGACGGCTCACGCAGGGTGAGCCGCGATGCGTCCTCAATTATATATCATCCGCCAATGTGAATACTATCGATTCTATCCCTGGGATGTAAAGATATCCATTATATGGCTTGATGGTGACTTCCGTTGTAAAGGGATTGGACGGATTGTAAGTCCACGTATTACCACTTCGTATCCATCCACCGGAATCAAAACGAGCATGGGAAGCATCGATTTCTTTCTTGAAAATCATTTTTATTTCCACGAACTTCTTGTCTGACGGGGTTTCAAAGGTGAAGGACGTATTACTTGCATCAGAACTATTAGGCCCCAGATTTACAAGGCCATCATCAGGATTAACATCCATACTGGCATTTTTGCCGAAGAGCATCACGCCTCCATTGGGGGAGTAAGAAATATCACCATAGGAATTGGAAGGCCAATTCTCTCTTGACTTCCATTTCCACACCTCATAATATCCATTTACGCCGATAGTGCAAGTTGGCATGGCTCCGCTTGTGTTCACATTTGTCACTACGAGTCCGTCGGAGTTTGTCCCCACGGGCATCGACTTGTCGTCGAAGAAGTAGAAGTTGTAGTCGTTGTCATGATTGAGATCATTCGGGTCGTGATAAATCACCTTGATGACATAATAGGCTCCGTTCGCTGCCTCGGTGACTTTTCTACTGTCACCGATATTGGCACGCACCAATGTGCCCGTCTTGGCGCGTGGGAAATATCCCCATTGGGTATCGCCTACATAGACTTTCCATTCTTGTGTGAGGCGAATGGGGTCGCCCACCTTGATGACATCGCCCAACGAGAACGTGGTGAAGCCCTTCTTCATCTTCACGGTGCGGGTGTAGTACATGCCGTGAGTGAAATAGATGGAAGCCTCCGGGGCGTATTCCCTCGTGTAGATGTATTCGTTGCCGTCCGCACCGGTGGCGGTCAGGACGAGGTGTGAATGCTTATCCGCCTTGTTAAGTCCGCTGATGGCGACATAGAGCTCGTTGGTGGCATCGTCAGGAGTGACGGTGATTGGCGCCCCGCTGATGAACGAGGGGGTCTCATTGCTCTGGCTGGCGAGATTCAGCGCCTCGTCAGTGACGGTCAGCGACGTGACCTTGAGGGGATTGACCTGGGCATTCAGCAGCGTGAACTTCACGATGGCCTGCTTTGAATCCAAGGTGAGTGCGCCATTGGGAACGATGACCTGAGTGCCACTGATGGTGAAGCCGTTTGGAGCGCTATTTTCGTCGTAAGGATAGACACTTCCCCATGCGTAGTCTTGGTTCTCCGCGATGGAAGCCAGCGTACCGTTCTGGGTGCTGTAGTCCACATCCTTGCTGTGCAGGTAGAAATACAAAGGCTTGTCAGCCACGGGCGCATCGAGCGTACCGGTGAGCGTGGTCGTGACGTCATCGTTTGCTGCGGCTGTGAGCGTGCCGAGGAGCACATCCTCATAGTCCTCGCCCACCTTCTTTTCCTGATAGACCAGGACTTCCTCGCCCTCGGCCCAATAGGCATCAACGGACTTTTTGTCTTCACCCAACTTCAGTGCGCGGGTGTCAGCGTCGCCCTTGGTGACCTGCACCGTCATGGTGTACTTGCCTGTCGGCTTCACGCTCTGCTGCTCAGCCACAGCGTCGTTGTCGCTGGAGCATGACGCAAATCCGAACGAGAGGGCTGCGGCTATGACCAGCCAGCCCGATGACTTCAATAATCCTTTCATGATGGTCTGCATTGTCGTGTTGCATTGTCGTGTTGAACTTATTGCCACGTGTCATCATCTCCAAAGCTATAGCTCTGGCGTGAAGATTGTACACTTGATTTCTGGCCGGGACTTGCGTTCAGCATCTGCAGGCGATGCTGAATCCTGGCGACACGTGTCTCCGGCTTCTGATAAGCTTTCTTGTTCATGATGAATAGTGAACTGATGATAAAAAATATTGTATATGATTTGTTCTTTAATTTACGGCGACAAAGATACACAATCTTTTTCATATACAAAACATTCGGGAGGATTTTTTCGTGTCCTTCCGAATGTTCTATACATTATATAATATATATTACATCACAGACTTTCCAGCATCCGCTTGAGCACGACGGTGGCGGAGATTTCGCGGTTGGCGGCTTCGGGGATGACGATGGAGGTGGGAGCCTCGATGACGGAGTCGGTGACGATCATGTTGCGGCGCACGGGGAGGCAGTGCATGAAGAAGGCCTGGTTGGTGACGGCCATCTGACGGTCGCTGACGGTCCAGTCGGCATAGTCGTGGTAGTCGCCGAGCACCTTGCCGTAGTCGGCAGGACGGGTGACGCCGGGGCAGCTCCAGTTCTTGGCATAGATGAAGTCGGCTCCCTCGAAGGCGCGCATCTGGTCGTACTCCACTTTGGCATCGCCCACGAACTCAGGGTCGAGCTCGTAGCCCTCGGGATGGGTCACGACGAAATCGACGTCGGCAGCACGCATCCACTCGGCAAAGGAGTTGGGTACGGCCTGGGGAAGCGCCTTGGGATGAGGTGCCCAGGAGAGGACCACCTTGGGGCGGCGGTTGGGCGTGCGCTGGATGGCCTCGCCTCCGAAGAGGGGGTTGGGCTGGATGAGGGTCTTGTCCTTGTACTCCTCGATGGTGATGAGGTCGGCGAAGGCCTGGAGGGGGTGTACGGTGGCACTCTCCATGAAGAAGACGGGGCGGCCGCTGTACTTGATGAACTGCTGGAGGATCTTCTCCTCGTAGTTGTCCTGACGGGATTCGAAGCGTGCGAAGGAGCGGACGCCGATGACGTCGCAGTAACAGCCCATGACGGGGATGGCCTCGAGGAGGTGTTCGCTCTTGTCGCCCTCCATGATGACGCCGCGCTCGGTCTCGAGCTTCCAGGCTCCCTGATTGACGTCGAGCACGATGACGTTCATGCCGAGGTTGAGCGCCGCCTTCTGGGTGGAGAGGCGGGTGCGCAGGGAGTTGTTGAAGAAGATGAGCATGGCGGTCTTGTTCTTGCCGAGATGCTGATATTTGTAACGGTCGGCCTTGATGTCGAAGGCTTCGTCGAGGGCGGCACGCAGGTCGCCGATGTCAGATACGTGTTGGAAAATGTTCATTGTCTTATGAGTTTATTCAATAGTTTCAGTGCCTTGTTCTCTTCCGCCTCCATCACTTCCCGTTCCCCCGGGCCTTTGTCGTTGATGCCGCAGAGGTGGAGGATGCCGTGGATGATGACGCGGTGGAGCTCCTCGTCGTAGGTGGTGCCTTGCTGCTCGGCATTGGTGCGGACGGTGTCGAGGCTGATGAAGAGGTCGCCGGCAATGGTGTCCTGTCTGCCAGTCAGGAGGGCGTCGTCAGAGTAGTCGAAGGTGATGATGTCGGTGTAGTAGTCGTGCTGGAGGTACTGGCGATTCACTTCGAGTATCTTATCATCGTTGCAGAAGATGTAGCCAATGTCCCCCACCCTCTTTCCGTAGGTGGCGGCCACGGCCTTGATCCATGCGCTGATGTCGCGGCGACGAATGGCCGGCATCTTGACTCCGTCTGTTTGATATGAAATCATGGTTGTTATTTTTTCTTCGTGATAACGTAATGACGTAATGACGTGATTACGATGTTCTCTTATTCCGTCTTGATTCCCTGGAAGCGTTCCTCGTCCTTGATGGCTTCGAGGCCGTGGTGGTAGATTTCGTTGATGGGGTTGAGGATTTCGTAGTACTCCGAGCTGCTGAAGAGGTCGCGAGCCACCAACGCCTTCATCTGGCGGCGCAGGAAGGGGAGCGTGGCCTGAAGCATGGAGTCGGTGTATTCGATATTCTCTTCCTTGGCCTTGGCGAGGAGGATGTCCATCATCGTCTGGGGCACTTCGAACTCTTTGTTGAAGCGTAGGAAGCCGTCGCGGTAGCGCTCGTTGTTGACGCTCTTGTCCTCTATGAGTCGGGCACGTTCCTTGCGGAAGGCGCTGGTGTCGTACTCCTTGTGGAGCCGCTTCTGGTTGGTGTTTAGCCACTTGAGGATGGAGCTGTTGATGCATCCCTTGGCGGCCAGTTCGCGGTGGAGACGGGTGTAGTAGGTGGTGTCGAGCGGCACATAAACGTCGGGCATGATGCCGCCGCCGCCATAGACGGTTCGCCCGCCCTTGGTGGTGTACTTGAGCGAGTCGGGGAAGTGGATGCTGTCGGCACTCATCAGTTCTCCGCTGTTAAGGCGGTCGAGCATGTCATTGTCGTATTTCTGGCGGTCGCCCTTCTCGTAAGGCTTCTGGAAACAGCGTCCCACGGGGCTGTAGTAGTGGGCGATGGTCAGACGAATCTCAGAACCGTCGGGCAATGGAACGGCACGCTGCACGAGTCCCTTGGCAAAAGTGCGGCGACCCACGATGATGCCTCGGTCGTGATCTTGCAAAGCGCCTGACACGATTTCGGCAGCCGAGGCAGTGTAGCCATCGACGAGCACGACAATCTTCTTGAGGTCGATCTTGTCCTTCCCGGCATGATATTCCTGCCGACCCGTGGTTCGTCCCTCGGTATAGACAATCATCTCATTATTGTGCAGGAACTGGTCGGACAGGCTGACTGCTGCCTGCAGATAGCCTCCCGGATTGCCTTGGAGGTCGAGGACGAGGTCGGTCATGCCGCATTTCGTCAAGTAGTTGGTGGCTGTGACGAACTCGTTGGTGGTGGTGGAACCGAAGTTGCTGATGCGGACGTAGCCCGTATGGTCGTCAATCATGTAGAAGGCATCGACGGTATATACGGGAATCTTATCGCGGGTGACCTTGAACTTCTGGATACCATTGACGCCGGGACGTATGACTCCGAGGTTGACGGTCGTGCCCTTGGGACCACGCAACCGCTTCATGATTTGCTCACGCGACATCTTCACGCCAGCGATGGCCGTGTCATTGACCGTCACAATCATGTCACCCGCCATGATGCCCACCTTCTCGGAGGGGCCTCCCGTGATGGTCTGGATGACGACGAGCGTGTCCTCGTTCATATTGAACTGCACGCCGATGCCGTCGAACGACCCTGCCAACGGCTCGTTCAGCGCCTCCACATCCTTGGCGGGTGTGTAGGTGGAATGCGGGTCAAGTTCGCTGAGCATACTGCGGATGGCCGTCTCCGTCAGTTGATTCATGTTGACGGTGTCCACATAAAGTTGTACGATAGCGCCTTCCGCAAAGACCAGTTTGCGGAGCTGCGCATCAAGTCCTGGGACATTGGCCTGCTGTGCCATGAGGGGCATGGTCATCATCAGGAAGCCTGCCACCACAATGGATCTTATTGTCTTGAAAATGGATTTCATGTTTTATGGTAGAAAATCTTTAACGTCTTTATGATAGGAAATCAGTTCGCGGACGATGCTGGAACTGACGCATGAATACTTGGCATCGGTGAAGAGGAGCACGGTCTCGATGCCGGTGAGGCGATGATTCACCTCGGCCATGTCGCGCTCAAACTCGTAGTCCTTCACGCTCCTTACGCCTCTCAGGAGGAAGCTCCCCCCTACCCTCTTGGCGAAGTCGGTGGTGAGTCCTTCGTAGGTCTCCACCCGCACTCGTGGCTCGTTCTCGAATGCCTTGCGGATGGCTTGCAAGCGTTCGTCGAGCGTGAACATATACTTCTTCTCGTAGTTGATGCCGATGGCGATGATGACTTCGTCGGCCACACTCTCCAAAGCGCGGTCAACGATGTTCTTATGTCCGATGGTGAAGGGGTCGAAACTCCCTGCAAAGATGGCAATCTTGTTCATTATTATTTTTTCAGATTATTCAGAATACTCGGATTACTTGGAGCATTCAGATTACTCTTCTTCGTCCGCCAACTCTGTGTCCTCTTCTGGCTTGTCTTCCTCGATGACCAGATTGTTGATGATGAAGTTCTGACGTTGCATGGTGTTCTTGCCCATGTAGTATTCGAGCAGTTCCTTCACCTGATCGTGTTTGCGCAGGGTGACAGACTCCAGTCGCATGTCGGCACCGATGAAGTTCTTGAACTCGTCGGGGGAGATTTCGCCCAGACCTTTGAATCGTGTGATTTCAGGTTCGGGACCCAGCAGCTCGATGGCCTTTTGACGCTCCTCGTCGCTGTAGCAATAGATGGTAATGAAGTCGCCCTTGCTGTCGGGATGCTCCTCCATATATTTCTCCAGCGAAGCCTTCTTGATGCGCTTCTTACGGTTCCTCACACGGAACAGCGGTGTCTGAAGGATATAGACGTGACCTGTCCTGACGAGTTCGGGGAAGAACTGCAGGAAGAAGGTGATCATCAGCAGACGGATATGCATGCCATCGACATCGGCATCAGTCGCCACGATGACCTTGTTGTAGCGCAGACCGTCGATGCCGTCCTCGATGTTGAGCGCGGCTTGCAACAGGTTGAACTCCTCGTTCTCATACACCACCTTCTTCGTCAGACCATACGAGTTCAGGGGTTTTCCTCTGAGCGAGAACACGGCCTGGGTCATCACGTCGCGACTCTTCGTGATGCTTCCGCTGGCGGAGTCACCCTCCGTGATGAAGATGGAGCTTTCCTCTTTCAGTTCGCCCTTGGGGTCGTTGAGGTGTATCTTGCAGTCGCGCAGTTTACGGTTGTGCAGATTGGCTTTCTTGGCACGTTCGCGAGCCAGTTTCGTCACGCCGGCAATCGCTTTCCTGTCGCGCTCGTTATCTTTAATCTTTTCTTCAATGATTTCAGCTACGTCGAGGTTCTTGTGCAGATAGTTATCAACCTCTGTCTTGATGAAGTCGCCCACAAACTTGTTCACGCTGATGCCGCCGTTGGGCTCCATCGTGAGCGAACCGAGTTTGATCTTCGTCTGCGATTCGAACTGGGGTTCCTGCACATTGATGGCGATGGCGGCGATGATGCCTGAGCGGATGTCGCTGTACTCGTAGTTCTTGCCGTAGAACTCCTTGATGGTTCTGGCGATGTGCTCCTTGAACGCGCTCTGATGCGTACCGCCCTGAATGGTGTGCTGACCATTGACAAACGAATGGTATTCCTCGCCGTACTGCTGATTGGTATGCGTGAAGGCAATCTCGATGTCATCGCCCTTCAAGTGGATGATCTCATAGAGCGGCGTGGCATCCATCGTGTCCTTCAGGAGATCCTTCAGACCGTTGCGGCTCACGATGCGGCTGCCGTTGTAATATATCTCCAGACCTGTGTTCAGGTAGGTGTAGTTGCGGAGCATGTTGCTGACGAACTCGTCCTGGAACGTATAGTTGAGGAACAATGTATCGTCGGGCTCGAAAGAGATGTAGGTGCCGTTCTCCTCGTTTGTCTTCTCCGTCTTGTCATCGACGAGCTTTCCTTTCTCAAACACCGCCGTACGCACTACTCCATCGCGGTAGCTTCTCACCTCGAAACGGTTGGACAAGGCATTCACCGCCTTCGTACCCACACCATTCAGACCGATGGATTTCTGGAAGGCCTTCGAGTCGTACTTTCCACCCGTGTTGAGGATGCTCACCGCCTCAATCATCTTGCCCTGCGGAATGCCTCGACCGTAGTCGCGCACTGTCACAGCTTTGTTCTCCATCACATCTACCTCAATGCGCTTGCCTGCCTGCATTTTGAACTCATCGATGCTGTTATCGACAATCTCTTTCAGCAGCACATAAATGCCGTCTTCCGCATGGCTTCCATCGCCCAATCGACCGATGTACATGCCAGGACGAAGACGGATGTGTTCCACCCCCGTCAGGGTGATGATGTTCGCATCATCGTAATTAGTTTCTGGGGTATTATTTAGGTTTAATTCTTCCATTATTGTATTTTCTTCTTATAACATCTTCTTCTTTTATGCTGTCTCCGTTCGAAGTAAATCCACTGCTGCTGCACTTTGCTGTTCGACTCCAATTCGGGGTTCGTCTCCACATAATCATATCCTTCAGAGATGTAGATGGGCAACAGGTCGTAGAACAGAACTGCATTCACGCCCTTGCTCTGATACTCAGGCAGCACGCCCACCAGCATCAAGTCCAAAGTCTTTGGCTTCTTGAACTTCAACGCCTTCAGCAGATGCCACCATCCGAAAGGCATCAGTTTTCCCTTCGCCTTCTGCAAGGCTTTCGACATCGACGGCATCGAGATGCCCACTGCCACCAGTCGTCCGTTTGCCTCTGTCACCAAGCTCACTAACTTCAGGTCGAGTACAGGCAGATACATCTTCACATATTGGTCAATCTGCTTCTGACTCAGTTCGCTGTAGCCAAACAACGGTTTGAATGCCTCGTTGATGACAGAGAAAATCTCCTGTCCATATTCCTTGGCTATCCTTTTTGCTGACGTGTATTTCTTGATCCGGAGGTCATACTTCTTCATCACAATCTCCGCAATTTTCTTCAATCGCTCAGGCAGACCCGTCTCCTTCGGTACCGTCATCAGCATTTCAATCCAGTCGGCATCCTGCTCGAAGCCCAACCTTTCGATGTGCCTTTGATAATAAGGATAATTGTAGATAGTCGCCATTGTCGAGAGTTCCTCAAAACCCTCAATCAGCATACCCTCCGCATCCATATCGGTGAAGCCCAGAGGACCCTGCATCGTGTCCATGCCACGCTCCCTACCCCACTCTTCCACCGCCTTCAGCAGCGCCTCGCTCACCTCCTCGTCATCCACAAAATCAATCCATCCGAACCGCACATTGTTCAGATTCCAAGTCTTGTTCGCCTTCTTGTTGATGATAGCCGCCACACGTCCCACCAATTTTTCATCCTTGTAGGCCAAGAAATAGGCAGCCTCGCAAAACTCCATTGCTGCATTTTTCTCCGAGAACGTGTTCAGCATATCCTCGTAAAGATCGGGCACTGAATAGGGGTTGTTTTTGTACAACTCGTAATTAAACCGAATAAACTGTTTTAGCTCTTTTTTCGACTCAACTTGCTTAATTGTCACCATTATTCACACAAATTTTCGGCAAAGATACAAATTTTTTCACTTTTATTTTGCTCGTATCCTTAATATTAACTAATTTTACCGCCAGAAATCCGTACAAACCAATAAAAAAACTAAATCTTTATGTGTAATCTAAAAGCTTTTATCATCGCAAGTGCAACGATGTTGTGCAGCATGGGTGCTGTCGCTCAGGAAGAGAGCAGCATAGAAGGCGGATACCTGGCTGAAGCGCAAGAACTGGGTTATTTGCCGTATTCCTACAATTTCATTCAAGTGCAAGGCGGATTCGGAACTACATTCACCGATGTCAGCTGCTGGAAACTTCTCACCCCCACCTACAGCTTTGCCGTCGGACGCATGTTCACCCCTATCATCGGAGCACGCATCCACGTGAACGGATGGAAAGCCAAAGGCGGATTCGACGATTACCTCTACAAAGGTGAACGCGGTGAAGGTTCCAACGCATCTGTGTTGAAGTACAAATACAGCTACATTAACACAGACCTCGACCTCATGGTCAACGTCTTCAACATCTTCTCACAGAAAGTTCACCGTCCCTTCGACCTTTACATGATTGGCGGTATCGGCGTCAACTACGCTTGGCACAACAAGCAGTTCGAAGGCATCATCAACAACTATGAGGTGGGCAGCGACATCACCAACGCATGGGGACCTACCCAGAGCCGTAAGAACCTCCTCAGCCGCAATCTCCGTCTTGGTCTCCTTGCTGATGTCAACATCGCCAAGCACTGGAGTGTCGGAGCAGAAATCGACTTCAATGCTCTCGATGACCGCTTCAACAGCAAATTCAAGGACGCTGACGATTGGATGATGACTGGTCAGCTCTCTGTCACTTATAAGTTCGGCTTCAAGCCAGCCCCCGCTCCCAAGGCTCCGGCAGTAACCGCTACCCCAGTCTATCAGGATACCAAGCAGGCAGAAACCGTTCCAACACCCGCTCCAAAGCCCGTTGTAGTCGAGACTCCAGTCAAGGAGACCATCTTCTACGCCCTGCGTGAGAGCGACCTCACTTCCGACCGCGAGAATATCTGCAATAAAGTTGTGGAATGGTGCAAGAAATACCCCAACAAGACTATCAACATCAGTGGTTATGCTGACAAGGGCACAGGCAATCCTAAGCTCAATGAAGGTTATGCTCGTCAGCGTGCCCAGAAGGTTGCTGACATGCTCCAGAAGAAGGGTGTTCCTGCCAGCCAGATGAACGTCCAGTCCTTTGGTGACACCGTTCAGCCCTTCCCAGACAACGACAAGAACCGTTGCGTGATTATCGAAGGTAAATAAATCGCGAACGACAATAAAATATAACGAATGGGCTGACGCGCGTTAGCCCATTCGTTTTATTCTCTCCCACCCTACATATCATCAAGCATGATGAAGGAGGCCCAGAAGAAGGGGTCGGTGTAGCCAGCGGAGCGGACTCGGTCTTGGGCTTGCTTAAAGGCGGCGTGACGGGTGGCACCTTGCATGAGCGCTTGGTAAAAACTGGTCATCATCATTTGGGTGGCACGGTCGTTGACGCTCCAAAGACTCATCAGGATGGTTTGGGCACCAGCCTTCTTGAAACCACGCTGGAGGCCAAAAACTCCGTCTTCCTTGATGTCACCCAGTCCCGTTTCACAGGCAGAGAGGACGATCATGTCGAGACCTCGCAAGTCCATCATGGAGATTTCTCTGGAGGTCAGGATGCCGTTCTCCACATCGGGCGGCAGGGTTTTGCCGTTCAGGATGTTGTTGGCGCCAGAAAAGAGCAGACCAGAGTAATTGAGGTTGGCATCGCTGATGGAGACACTCCAAGAGTCGCCCAATATGGAGGAGAGCATCTTTCTGCCCTCATGCTTTTCGTTGAAACTGAAGCCGTGGGTGGCGACGTGGACGATGGAGTTCTGTTTGCCGCTCAAGGCCTTGAAGTTCTCCTCGATTCCAGTCTCGCGGATAAACATGTCGGTGGGGATGTTATGCTGCATGAGTTGCTCGCTGATACGTTCCACCTCGTCGAGTGTTCCCTGCAGGAAGTGAACGCTGCCACGCAAGGAAAGGCTATCGGCAACGGTGTTGTCGAGGTCAAAAATAGAACGCTGCATGGCGAGGTCTTCATCGTTGGAAGCCGTGACGAGTTCGTTGGTGTAGCTGTGGATGCCCTTGTGGAGCTCAGCCATCAGTTCGGTGGGCAGGTCGTAGTCGAATCCGCCGAAGACGGATGCGTTGGTGATGGGTCGTTTCTCAGACCATTGAGCTAACTGCTTCGTGGACGAAAGACGATAGATGTTGTATTTCTCGCCAATGCGCTGACCGTCACCGAGTAGAAGATATTCGATACCCCATTGGTAGAAAAGTCCGGAGGGTGAGAAATAGATGTTCTGCACGTCATCGCCCCAACTCTGAATGAGTGGATTCCAGACCATCTGCCCTACCTCACCTTTGGAGAAGAGGTAATTGATTCCCTCGCGGTCGGCCAACAGCTTGTAGAAATCCTTCCCATTATACTGCAAAGCCCTCAAATCTTGATAGCTGAACAACTTCACCATACGAGGAATCTCCCAACCCTTTTTCAGATAGAGCGCATAGTAGGCCTTACCTCCCTCCGCTTCAATATCGAAGAGTTCGACGGCGACATCCCCCTCTTGAAGCGATGCACCAATCTGTTTGGCGGAGATGGTCATATAAGCCGTATAATCGCCATATTCTTTGCTGTCACGTATCAGTTCACGCTCCAAAGTTGTCGCATTTCTTTGCAGCGTCTCAATCTCCTTTTGCTGATTGGCCTTGATGCTTTCGTCCTGTGCCAACGTGTTGTAAATGTCAGCAATCTGTCCGTAGAGATTGTTGAGTTTCATGTATTTCTCCAGCAGCTCGGAGTTGCCGGACTTCATCAGCAAGGCCTTGAAGTCTATCTCCGAATTGAGTAGGATGCCCTTGGTGAAGAGTTGCGCATTGTAGGCATCAAGAAGAATGGAATCCTGGTTCTCGCACAGATAGGCGTAGGTCGGCGCAACGGCATAGACGAACTTCTTGGTGTTCCAATACATCTCACGTCCTGCTGTCGTCATGTGGGAGAAATTCTTTCGGACGAGATCCGACTGTTGTTGTATCGCTTTGTGGAACCAGACATGCAAGTTGTCGTAGTCTTTCTTCGTATAATAATAATGTGCAATGTTGAAGAGGTTCGTCACATTGTCTGGGTGTCCCTCGCCCAACACATTCTTCTGCAAATCGTAGGAGTGCAGCGCCATCTCAATAGCCTTGTCAATGTCACCAACCGCATAGTAATACAAGGCGGCATTGGTCATCGCCTTGGCATAGAACGAACTCGTGCTGTCGTTTTCTTCATGATATAATTGCAGGGCATCGTTCACATACTGCAGGGCGTCATCGTAGCTGTTGGCATAATATTGGTAGATGGACATGCTGTTGTATGCCTGTGCGATGTCGCTTTTGGGCGCATTGTTCCGTGAATAAATGTCGATGGATAGCTGGCAATGCTGAATCGCCTGATTGATGTCACCATCATGATAGTTGTAATTGGAAAGCCGGTTGTAGGCATTGGCCATACCGATGGAATCTCCGTACAATGCATAGATGGAGAGCACAGCGTTCTGCAAACTAATGGCCATCTTGTAGTTTCCGTTGGTAGCAAAGACTTCCGCCTGCTTCTTGAGCGACTGCGCCCGGATGATGGTCGTGGATTCGTTATCATCCACCGTGATGCCACTCTGTACGGCATTGGCGAGGTCATCAGCCTTCTGCAGGTCTCCGATGTGATTGTAAGCGGAAGCTAAGTCGCCCGTACATTGTATATAATTAAGACCATTCTCCCCTTCTATGGCAAGGAGAATCTTGCGCGCCCGCTCCAACTTCAGGACACAGGTCTGGTAATCCTCTCTGCCTGCATAATAATTGGCGGTGTTGAGCAGCAATCGGGCAAAAGAAAGGTTCATCGTGTCGCCTACTTCCTCCCAAATGGCTGCGCTCTCTTCGGCGTAGTTGATGGCATCTGTGATATTACCCAGATTGGCAAGTTTGATGGATTGGTTGCTGATGATTTCCGCATACTTCACCGTGTTCAGACCATAGACCTTCTTGCCCTGCTTGAAGAGACGCTTGCTTAAATCATTTGCCTTGATGGCATGTCCAGCTGCCGTGTAATAGACCACCAGCAGATTCAATGTATTGACATAGTCCTCACTCCCCTTCTCTTCATATTCAAGGGCTTCTTCTGCCAACGATTCAGCTTTGGCATAATCATTGATCAGTCCGCGTGAGAAATAATAGGCAGCCATATTGTTGAGGCATACTCCAAGATATTTCTTTTTCTTGTCAACCTTGCGGAAGATGCCCAGCGCCTCCTCCTCCAACATGATGGCTTTGTCCCAATCATTGAGGTCGGAGTAGTTGATGGCCTGCGTGTGGATGCTGTTCGCCAAAAAGAGTTGGGAATTGTATGGATCAGTTCGGCGTATTTCTATCTCAAGCGCATTCAATCTGATAGCCTCTTCTATATTCCCACTTGCACGGGCTTGTTGCACTTGCTGCGCAACAAGGTCTGCCCTATTGTCTTGTGCAAAAGTATAAATGGGCAGGAAGATGAAAAGGCAGAAAAGACTGCGTATGAGATAATATGTCTTACTGGATGATGTCATCTGAGATAATGGTGTATCGCAGGGTATCCAAGCTGGAGCTAATGCTGTCAGCCATGATGGAGTCGTTGGCTTTGCGCTCTATGGAGGCGAAAGTGTCATCAATAGCTGTCTTTGATGTCAAGACGCCCTTGCCATTGATTTGCTTCATCAGATATGAAAGATACATATCAGAGAGATCCTTGATGGATTTCTGTGACTTCGCAATCAGCTTATCGATGGAATAAGTGCCAGTTGCAGACAACGTGTATTGCTTCTTGGCTTCTTGGTCAATCAAGATGAGTCTTGCGCCAGTGCCGAGGTTGACGATTGTTTCTTTTGTCAGTTTCTGTCGGGGCAGAATGACTGATGATGATTTGCCTTTGACAACTTTAGCTGTTCCTGTCACAGAATAGACCAGCAGTTCTTGTGCCTGAAGCGTGGAAAACAAGATTCCTGCCATCCACATCATTAGGAAAAAATAGTAGCGTTTCATAGTTTTTAAGTCTTTAAGTTATTGTTTTTTGAGTTTTGATATATCTTTTTTTTGAGTTCTTGAGTTTTTAAGTTTCTTGGCTTTGACTTCTCGATAGGTGTTGACAGCAGTTAGATAGAAGAGCCTTCCCTCCACTTGCAAGACAATGCCCATCAGCATGATAGTAGGATTGAAAAGGACGTTCAACTTCACGAAGATGAGGAAATTGATCCAGATGAGGAATGCCATGCAGATGAAGTTGATGACGTTTTTGATGAAGGAGGATTCAAACATGTTTCGTATCACAATGCTCTTGCTCTTCTTGGTGCGACGAGCGATTTCGCATTGCAGAACGTCAATTAACACGATGACCAAGAAGGAGATGAGGATTGTCCAGAACATGTTTAGTTCCTTCATGTCCTGATGCTCCAGCAAGGTTTGTATGGCATAGGCTTGAATGCAGGTGCCAGCAGTACGTCCAAAAGGTGAGTAGTGCATGTCGGCATCATCATTTGTTGCACCAAGCAATACAATGTGATTCTCTATCAGGTCACGATGTTGCAGGATTGAGTCGTAGGGCACAACAGAGAACTTAGTGGGAGTGTAGTCAATGAGTTGGCGCTGAGGAGTGTGACTTTCGAGAATGCTTGGGTCGAAAGTGCTGGCTACATGATAAGACAGCGAATGAACGGTGTCTTGGTTGAGCAAATGCGATGTACTCATGTGGCGAATGACACCACCAAGGTCAATATGCTGCACATTTGTGTACCCCTCTTGTAGCCCATCCAATGGGGCGAAGAAAGAATGGCGAGCCGATATGAATTCGCCAGTTTCTGGGTTCGCTTCTTTCAATTTGAAGGCTACGACGGGATTCTCAATTTGGCAGATGGCTTCGACCAATAGTTCACTCCCAAGCGTGTCGCCTCTTAATCCCTCGAACATGACATCTAAACCCACCACACAAGGATGACAGTCGTTGACCTCGTTGATGACTTGTGCCATTCTCCCTCGATCGTAGAGAGTCGTCATATCTACAATCGTAATCAGATTGTTTTCTTTTTCCCCTTCCGACTCTCTCATCACTTGATAGTAAACATCAGATAAAGAGAAATTCTTTAAGGCTCGTTTGATAGGGTCAAAGAAAGAAATGTTGATTGCGATCAGCGAGCATATCCATAAGATAATGAGCGATAACAATGCAACAACAAAGTGATTTATGATGTATAATTTTTTCATTGTGGAATAGAAAAAAGGTCTTGAAACGGCACAAAATTAATTCTTTTTAAAGAAAGGAACAAAAAATAAAGGACTTTTTTTCCTTTTTTTGTATCATTTGGGCTGTTTTGGGGAGATTAAAACGTTTTGAAGTTCCAAAATCTACTTCTTTACATGAAAAACAGCCATAATGGGTAGATGGTCGCTGACACCTCCTTGATAGACTGGACCTAAGTAGGTGCGATGGGGTTTTTCGCCTCCGTTGGTGGGGTCTGATTCGAGCAGGAAGGGGAGGGTCAGGATGCGGGTTCGCTGATGGGATAGGGTAGTCGTGTGGGTGAGCAAATGGTCGATGGTGGACCACTCGCCTTGATACTTGTAGGTGCCGGGTTGAAGTTTGGCTGTACGGTCGATGAAGTGATGGCTGCGGGTGAGGAATTTGAGCTGTGGAGAGTTGGTTTCAGCATTGAAGTCGCCCATCACAAGGATGTTGGGGCGTTGGCGGGTGATTTGTACAGAATCGAGATGAGCCTTGAGTTGCTGACAGATGTTCATGCTCAGGCTTTGTGCCTCTCCACCTCCTCGTTTGGAAGGCAGATGAATCACATATACATCGACCGTATCGCCCCCTGTGATTGTACCTGCCACATGCAGGATGTCGCGCGTCTTGTCCTTCTTCTTCATCTTGGGTCGAATAGGTTCAGTTTCAACAGGATGGAACGTGAAAGGAGAGTAGAGTAGGGCAACGTCAATCCCACGCTCATCCAACGAGTTGGTCATGATGTAGCGATAGCCAAGTTTGGAGAGGGGAGTGCGCTGTGTGAGATACTGCATCACAGTGTCATTCTCCACCTCACAAAGTCCTATCAGGTCAACGGGTCGCTTTTCATCGGCAGCTGCTATCACCTTGCTGATGCCCTTCAGCTTCTGAAAAAGCCTGTATTGATTCCATTTCCGTTCCCCTCCAGCACAATATTCATAGTCATCCTTCCCAGCATCATGAATCGTATCGAATGCATTCTCGATGTTGTACGACAAGACCGTGAAGGTCTGTTGCGCTCTCATCTGACAGCACATCAGCACCACAAAGATCAGCAATACGTCTCTTTTCATTGATCTGCTCTTGTTTTTGACTGCATTGCAAAGGTATATCTTTTCTTTTATTCCTCCAAACTTTTCTTAAAAGGGAGGCAAAAAGCTACTGTTTCATATGTAAATAAAGTGTATTTTGACTAAAACAAGGCTGTAGTATAACAAGATTAAACATTTTATGCTGAAAAATAACTACCTTTGTATCCGATAATCAAAAGACGATACGAATATGACACACCAACCGAACAAACAAATTGCTCGGCCGCTGTCCACAAGTGGTTCAGATGCTCTCGCTGAAGGACATCGCTTCTTTTCTCAACGTCACGCCCACTTACCTTAGCAAAATACGCAAAGAGATTACATTTGAGAAGAAAAACGGCTGACATTTATCAAACTAGTTTGAGAGTAGCACCCTTGGCACCCGATTTCTGGGATTTGCCGAGGGTTTTTTCGTGCCTTTTTGTGTAACTTTGTGGCAAAAATAGAACGATAACACGTTAGTAATTAATAATATTAGTTAAACAAAAGACCTATAGGCATTAAGCCCCGCTACGTCGTGATGATGTGACGGGGTTGTTCGTATAATGAATTATTTTTTCTGGAACGCGTTCTAAATATTTTTCCTTCCCGGTGTAAAAAGTTCTGGAACGCGTCGTAGAAAATGCCCCTTATTTTAACAAAACAACAGTAGGCTTTGCGATACCCGATTAGTGGGCTTTTGTTAAGCGTATTAGTGAGCCTTTGTTATGCGTATGAGTGGGGCATTGTCAGCGATATGCCGTTTCGTGTTCAACGATACGCCGTATCAAGGGGCACGAAACGCCGTTGTTTAAATTGCCGTCGGCAAAAGGCAAGAGAAACGTCGGCAAAAAGGTGCTTTGCCGTCGGCTCTTTTGTGGTGGGCTAATCGACAATCCTTGATGACATCTTTACTGATACTCATATAAATTATATTTAATAAGAATTACATGATTTTATTAAGTTCGGTTTGCAAATTTAGGTGTTTTCTATAAATCAGAGTTAACAAACTCTGTTTTTTTGCAATATTTCCACACTTTTTTATCGCAATTATCATAATTATCAAAAAATGATAAAATTTCCTCAGAGTCGCCTGCAACCTGTTGTAAAGCCTCCTTCTTAGTGCGCTTCTAACCAGTTTTCACCCCATCCGCAGTCGGCATAGAGGGGGACAGAGAGTTTGATGGCGTTCTGCATCTCGTTGATGACCAGCGTCTGGAGTTGTTCCTTTTCTTCTGGCACAACGGAGAAGTTGAGTTCGTCGTGTACCTGCAGGATCATCTTGGAACGAAGACCCTCTTCACGGATGCGCTTGTCGATGCGAATCATCGCCACCTTGATGATGTCGGCAGCCGTTCCCTGAATGGGGGCATTGATGGCATTTCTCTCTGCATAACCTCGCACCACAGCGTTGCGTGAGTTGATGTCGGGTAACTGACAACGGCGACCTAAAAGTGTCTCTGTATAGCCTAATTGACGGGCTTTTTCGATGCTCTTGTCCATGTATTCCTTCACGCCTGGATAGGTGGCAAAATAGTCGTCGATAAGCTGTCTGGCTTCTCCTCGACTCACTTCCATCCGCTCAGCCAATCCAAAGGCTGAGATGCCGTAGATGATGCCGAAATTGGCTGTTTTGGCTTTGCGACGCATCGTGCTGGTCACCTCTTCGAGGGGCACTTTGAAGATCTTGGCGGCTGTCGCCTGATGAATATCGTGTCCGCTGTTGAAGTCCTCGACCATATTCTTGTCCTGACTCAGGTGTGCCATCAGTCGCAGTTCTATCTGGCTGTAGTCGGCAGAGAAGAAGAGCTCGCCTTCGTCTGGAATGAAGGCCTTGCGCACCTCTTTCCCGTTCTCGTCACGGATAGGGATGTTCTGCAGATTAGGGTTGCTGGAAGAGAGTCGTCCTGTAGCCGTAACCGCTTGATTGTAAGACGTGTGGATGTGTCCTGTACGAGGATTGACGAGCTGAGGTAGGGCATCAATGTAGGTGCTGAGGAGCTTCTTATAACCTCTGTAGTCGAGTATCTTCTCCACCACAGGATGCTTGCTCTTCAGGGTGAGCAGGGTGGCTTCGTCTGTGACGTATTGTCCCGTCTTCGTCTTCTTGGGTTTCGAGTCGATTTTGAGCCTGTCGAAGAGGAGTTCGCCAATCTGTTTGGGTGAGCTGATGTTCAGCTCTTGTCCAGCCACTTCGCGTATTTCCTGCTCGATGGCTTCCATCCGTTCTGTGAACACTTTTGAGGTCTCTGCCAACGATGCTTCATCGATTCTTGCTCCATTCATCTCCATTCTCGCCAACACAGGTACGAGCGGCATTTCCACCTCGTCGAAGAGTTGCCAGAGTCCTTTCTCGTACAGTTCCTTCTCCAAGATGTTTTTCAGCTTGAGGGTCACGTCAGCATCCTCAGCCGCATACTCATACACGTCCTTGGGATCAAGGTCGTGCATTGAGCGTTGTTTCTTTCCTGCACCAATGAGGCTATCGATATGGATGGTCTGATACTTCAGATAGACTTCTGCCAAGTAATCCATGTTGTGACGCAACTCTGGGGCAATAATATAATGTGCGATCATCGTGTCGAACATCTTCCCTCGAAGCTCGATGCCATAGTTCGCCAACACCATCATGTCGTACTTGATATTCTGTCCCACCTTGATGATTTTCTCCGACTCGTACACCTCCTTGAAGATATTAACAACTCTTAACGAATCCTCGAAGTCTTCGCCCGACCATTCTTCATGATAGGGGATGGGCACATAAAATCCTTCGCCTTCGTTCACAGAAAAGCTCAATCCGACCAATTTTGCCGACATCGCATCGACTGAAGTCGTTTCTGTATCTAAACTGACAAAATCGAAAGTCAAGATTTTTGCAGCCAAATTCTTCGCTTCTTCCTCCGAATCAACAAGTTGGTAATTGTGAGGTGTGTTGCTCAAGTCGCTGAGATTCGAAAAAAACAAGTCACCTTGCCCCGTGGTCGGATTTACAGGCTTCTCAGAGGCTTGAGAAGAGGCATTTTGAGTCGTTTGAGTACTCCCTCCAAAGAGGTCGCCGCTGAAGAGGTCATTCATCTGAGCTTTTCCCTTCTTCCCATTGGTTGGTGTCGAAGGGGTGGGGGAGACGGTTCCATCATTCTGATCAGCTGAAGCAAATTTGCGTTTGCTCAATGTGCGAAACTCCAATCGCTCAAAAATCTCTTTGAGGGCGATTTCATCGATGGGTTCGCGTTTGAGGCTGTTGAGGTCGAGCGTAATCGGCACATCGGTTTTGATGGCTGCCAGGAACTTCGACATCTTGATGTCCTCCACATGTTCCTCCACCTTCTTCTTCATCGCACCCTTCAGTTGGTCGATGTTGGCAAGAAGTCCTTCGATGCTGCCAAACTCATTGATGAGCTTGACTGCCGTCTTCTCACCCACACCTGGACAACCTGGGTAGTTGTCAGACGAGTCACCCATCAATCCCAACAGGTCAATCACCTGCTTCACGTCGCTGATACCATACTTCGCCTTCACTTCTTGCTCGCCCAAGACGTCAAAACCCCCATCAAATCGAGGTTTATACATCTTTACGTTCTTCGCCACCAACTGCCCGTAATCCTTGTCTGGGGTCATCATATAAGTGTCGATTCCCTCGATGGATTCGCTTTGTTTGGCCAAAGTGCCGATGACATCATCAGCCTCAAAGCCTGATACCTCCAACACAGGAATGCGATAGGCTTTCAACACATCTTTAATAATAGGGACGGCAAAACGGATGCCCTCAGGGGTTTCCTCACGCTGTGCTTTATAGTCAGGGAACGCCTCATGACGGAATGTGGGTCCATGAGGGTCGAAAGCGACACCAATATAGTCCGGATTCTCCTTCGTGAGGATCTCTTCGAGGGTGTTGACGAAGCCCAACACCGCCGATGTATTTTCACCTTTGCTGTTGATGCGTGGGTTTTTGATAAAGCCATAGTAGGCTCTATAAATCAATGCATAAGCATCGAGAAGGAACAATTTTGCCATTTCTTTTTGGATTTTGTGTGTAAACTTACGAATTATATTTGAAAAAAGCACTAACTTTGCAGATGTTTTTCAAAAAGATGGATGCATTACAGCAAATAAGAAAGCCAATTGAGGCCGAAATGGACAAATACAAGCAGGTATTTGATTCCTATCTCGTACATTCTAACCCCATTCTGCAAGAGGTGCTTGCCACCATTGCCAGCAGGAGGGGAAAGATGATGCGTCCTATGCTCACGCTTTTGGCCGCCAAGTTGATTGCAGGCGAAGTGAATGAGCATTCTATCTATACGGCTGCCACTTTCGAGTTTTTCCATACTGCCAGTCTTGTACATGATGATGTGGTCGATGAAAGCGGCGAACGTCGTGGACAGAAATCCGTCAATAATGCTTATGGCAACCAAGTGGCTGTGCTGGTGGGCGATTTCATCCTGGCAAATGCCCTTCGTTGTGCTGCTAAGACGGGCAGTTCAGCGCTGATTGAGACGGTGTCTGTTGCTGCGCAGAATCTGGCTTGTGGCGAGCTTCTGCAATTCAACAACGTGAAGAATCAGGCCGTTGATGAGGCTGTCTATTTTGACATCATCCGCAATAAGACGGCTGCGCTCTTCTCTGCTTGTGCTGAAGCTGGCGCAATGTCGGTTTCCTCTGATGAAATGGCGCAAAAGACCCTGCATGACTTTGGTGAATACGTGGGTATCTGCTTCCAGATCCGTGATGACATCTTCGATTATCACCACGATTCTGCTATTGGCAAACCTACAGCCAATGATATGAAGGAGGGTAAATTGACCCTTCCTGTCATTCACGCCCTGCTCGCTACTGACAACCAAGAGATGTTCGCTCTTGCCCAGAAGGTGAAGAATCTGGAGGCTTCACAGGATGAAATCGATGTTTTGGTCGATTTCACCAAAGAAAATGGGGGTATAGAGTATGCTGTACAGGTGATGAACGACTACGCTCAGAAAGCAAAAGACCTGCTTGCATCCTTCCCAGCTTCGGATGTCAAGCAAGCTCTTTTCACTTATGTGGATTACGTCGTAGGACGCTCCATCTAAGGTTTCTTCCTATCGATTTGATTGATTTTTCAGAAGAATTTCACGTCCTTTCCTTCTATCTCTGACAACAGTTTGTTGGCCAACGAACTGGTGCCTAATCGCAACCATTGGTTGGTCAGCCATTTCTCGCCCAACACTTCCTTTACGATTGTGTAGTAGGTGAGGGCATCTTCCACCGTCTTCATGCCACCAGCAGGCTTGAAACCTATTTGAATGCCCGTCTTGTCGTAATATTCCTTGATGGCTTGACACATGACGAAGGCTGCCTCAGGCGTAGCGGCTGGTTCCAGTTTGCCTGTAGAGGTCTTGATGTAGTCGGCTCCTGCATACATCGCAAGGATGCTGGCAGTCTTGATGTTCTTGGCCGTCTTGAGGCATCCAGTTTCGAGGATAGTCTTGAGTTTCTTCTCCCCACAGACGGCTTTCATTTCAGCGATTTCATCGCACATTCCCTCATAATCGCCTGTCAGGAACTTGCCCACAGGAATGACCATATCAATCTCTGTGGCGCCGTCCTTGAGCGCTAATGCTGTCTCAGCAATCTTTACCTCGATGAAGGTCTGTGCTGATGGGAAACTGCCTGATACACAAGCGATTTCAACTTCTTCGTTCTCTAAGGTGTCGTGACAGATCTTCGCAAAACAGGGATAGACGCATACCGTCGCCACGTGTCCCAGTTCTGGATAGACATCGTCAAACTTGTTCACCTTCTCCACAAACTTCAGCACGCTGTCCTCGCTGTCTGTGGTCTTGAGGGTAGTGAGTTCCACGCTGTTCAGCAGGAACTGCTTGATTTCTTTGGTGTTGTTCTCTGCCAAGTGCTCCTTCAACAAGGTTTCCACCTGACGTTTCACCTTCTCATCATCGAGGTCTAAATCATACTGCTTCAGCACCTCAAAATACTTGTTTTCTTCCATTTTGTTCGTATCTATTTATTCTTTATTCTTCGTATCCATACAGATGGTCACAGGACCATCATTCAGCAGTTCCACCTTCATGTCAGCGCCAAACTCTCCTGTACTGACAGGTTTGCCCAAGTTCTCCGATAAAACCGCACAGAATCGCTCGTAGAGGGGGATGGTGACCTCATGACTGCCTGCCCTCAGATAGGAGGGTCGGTTTCCTTTCTTGTAACTTGCCCACAAAGTGAACTGGCTGACCACCAAGATCTCGCCGCCTACATCCAGGATGGATTTGTTCATCACGCCGTTCTCGTCATCAAACACACGCAAGTTGCAGATTTTCTTTGCCAACCAATCTATATCTTCTTCATTATCAGCATTTTCACAACCAACCAGAACCAAATAGCCCTTACCGATTGCTACAGTTCTCTCTCCGTTGATGGTGACAGAAGCGTGTGTGACTCGTTGTATGACTGCTCTCATCTTCTTTCTTATATTTTATTCGTTGAAATAATCTTTAATCAATTGTGCCTTCGATGCGCCAATCGCATCCTTAAGTTCTTCGTAATCAGCCTCTTTGATACGTTTGACGCTCTTGAACTTCTTGAGCAACAGCGTCTTGGTGGCTGTGCCGATACCCTTGATGTGGTCGAGTTCAGACTCCGTATTGTGCTTGGCGCGCTTCTCCTTGTGGAATGTGATTGCAAAGCGGTGTACCTCGTCCTGAATCTGCGTGAGCAGTTTGAAGAGGGGACTGTCCATCTCGATACCCACCACTTGGGCAGGGAAACCAAAGAGGAGTTCGTTGGTGCGATGGTGACTGTCTTTGGCCAATCCTGCGATGGGAATGTCCAAGTGCAGCTGGTCTTCGATAACCTTTCTCACCACTTCCATCTGCCCCTTGCCGCCGTCTGTGATGATGAGGTCGGGTAGGGGAGTCTCTTCCTCGATGGCTCGGCTGTATTTGCGATACACCACCTCACTCATAGATGCGTAATCGTCTGGACCTATCACCGTTTTGATATTGTATTTCCGATAGTCGTTCTTCGACTTCTTTCCTCCGATGAAAACGACACATCCAGCTACAGCGTCTTGTCCCATGATGTTGGAGTTGTCGAAACACTCGATGCGCATAGGAATCTTGGGCAGTTTCAGTTTGCGTTGCAGTTCCTTTAGGATATTCACATTCCGTTGGTCAGGATTCAGCCGTTCTGCCTGTTTGAGGGCATCAATGCGGTATTGGCGTACATTCGACTCCGACAGGAACAGCAATTTCTTCTTGTCACCCGCTTTGGGTACGATGAATTGGGCATCTTTCAGGGTGAAGTCCAGTTCAAACGGCACCACAATCTCCTTCGATTCATCGCCATATTGTTCACGCATATCGATAATGGCCAACGAAAGAATCTCTTCAGCGCTTTCATCCAGACGTTTCTTGTATTCATTGGTGAAGACGCGTGTGATGCAGCCGTTCACCACGTGCATATAATTGACGTAAGCCTTGTTTTCATCGTCCTCAATGCTGAATACATCGATGTTTTGGTTCGTGCTGGTGATTACGCGGCTCTTGCTGTCAAATTCTTTTGCAAGCAAATACTTCTGCTTCACCGTTTCTGCCTCCAAAAAATGCTCCTGCTCCGCTAAGGTCTGCATCTCTTCGAGCAGTTTCTGGCATAGGTTCCTTGTGTTGCCACTCAGAATTTCTTTGATTTCATCAATCTGCTCAAGGTATTCTTCCCTCGTTTGAAGTCCGATGCAGGGTGCTTTACACTTGCCAATATCGTAGTAAAGGCACTTTCTCAATTTCCCCTCTTCCAACTTTTCTGGTGTGATGACGGTGTGGCAAAGGCGCACTTGATAGATTTTCCCAATCAGTTCCATCATCGCGTTCAACGTGCCAATATGACTGAAGGGACCATAATAACTGCCCGTTTTCTTGTCGATGGTTCGGGTCTTGATGACTCGTGGAAAGTATTCGTTGGTGATACACACAGAAGGGTAGGTCTTGTCATCTTTCAGCAGAATGTTGTAGAACGGCTGGTGTGCCTTGATGAGGTTGTTTTCCTGAATCAGCGCATCCTCTTCTGTTGGCACCACCACATACTTGATGTCCTCGATCTTGCTGACAAGAATTTGTGTCTTGCGATTCTTGAACGAATTGTTGAAGTAGGAACTCACCCTGCGTTTCAGGTTCTTTGCCTTACCCACATAAATTACCTTGCCATCCTTATCCAAGTATTGATAGCATCCAGGTTCTTCTGTGAGACTGCTGACAATCACCTTCAGCCGTTGGAGTCTTTCTTCGTCTTTCGTCATGTTGTTCGCAATGTTCCGTTGTTTCCCACTTGAAGTAATACTTTTGTTCCACGTGAAACAATTTGTCGCTAACTGCCCAATTATCAGCGTGAAACAAAGATGTGCTTTAGTGGGAAGTGAGTCCGTTTTGG
Organism: Bacteroidaceae bacterium; assembly: GCA_017534815.1. Classification (GTDB taxonomy): domain Bacteria; phylum Bacteroidota; class Bacteroidia; order Bacteroidales; family Bacteroidaceae; genus Minthosoma. The sequence continues at coordinate 59,400 of JAFXVS010000026.1, forward strand.
TGTGGCACCTTTTAGATGCGGAGGAGGGTGGTGATCTCGATTCCGTCGCCGATGGCCTCTCTGCCTTGCAGACCCTCATCACGAATCTCTATCACGAAGTTCATGTAGCAGGCTTTGGGGTTGAACTTCTTGACGAGGTTCCAGGCTGCCTTGATGGTGCCGCCAGTTGCCAACAGATCGTCATGAAGGAGCACCACATCGTTCTCATCGATGGCATCCACATGAATCTCGATGGTGTCTTCACCATATTCTTTGGTGTACGATTCCTTCAGGGTCTTGTAGGGCAGTTTGCCGGGTTTGCGAGCCATCACAAATCCAGCATGGAGGCGACGTGCCAGGATGGCGCCCATCACATAGCCGCGAGTCTCCAGTCCCACCACCTTCGTGATGCCCTTGTCCTTGTAGAGTTCGTACAGTTCCTCTTCCATAATCTCCAAAGCTTTGGCGTCCTTGAAGAGCGTAGTCACATCACGAAAGTTGATACCCTTCTTGGGGAAGTCAGGGATACTACGCAAATGGTCTAATAGATATGGGTTGTTAAGTTCCATTGTTTTGTTATATGGTTGGTTATGTTGTTGCTTCTAAATCGCTGATTTTGCATATCATACATTTAAATTGTTTCACGTGAAACAACGCTTTGCACTCTATACTCTCAACTCTATACCCTAACTCTAAACACCTTCACCTTCCCATCAGCACCAGCATGATGTTGATGTCAGAGGGTGAGACCCCTGGGATGCGTGAGGCCTGAGCCAGCGTGACGGGTTGGATGGCTTGCAGTTTCTGGCGTGCTTCGATGGAGATTTGGGTCATGTTGGGGTAGTCGAACTTGCCCAAAATTTTGATGTTCTCCAAGCGTATCATCTTGTCCGCCATCTGCTGCTCGCGATAGATGTAGCCCTTGTATTTGATTTGTATTTCAGCCGCCTCGATTATTTCCTCTCTGCGTGGGTCATTGCCCAAGATACGCTCCAATTCCTTGCGGAAACTGTCAATGTGTGGGGCGATGTTGTTGATGTTGATCTGGGGGCGTCCCAAGAGTTCTTCCAGCTTGCATCCTTGACGGAGTGGGGTAGTGCCGAGGGTTTCCAACGATGGATTGATGAGCGAAGGTTTGAGTGAGAAATTCGCCACAAAAGTCGTGATAGCCTCTATCTTCTCCTTCTTCGTCTGCATCAGCTGATAACGTTCTTTTGACGCCAATCCCAGCTTATAACTGCGCTCAGTCAGACGCATGTCAGCATCGTCCTGACGCAGCAAAATGCGGTACTCAGCACGTGAGGTGAACATACGGTAAGGCTCATCCACACCCTTTGTCACAAGGTCATCAATCAGCACACCGATATAGGCCTCGTTTCTGCCTAACGTGAAAGGCTCGCCGTTGTTGAGCATAGCGCCTGATTCATCATTCTCAGAACACTTCATGATGCTGCAGTTGATGGCAGCGTTGATGCCAGCCACCACCCCTTGTCCAGCAGCTTCCTCATAGCCTGTCGTGCCGTTCACCTGTCCTGCCATAAAGAGGTTCTTCACCACTTTCGACTCCAAAGAATGGGTCAGTTGGGTGGGGTCGAAGAAATCATATTCGATGGCATAGCCTGGTCGATACACCTCCAGATTTTTGAAAGCTGGAATCTTGCGAAGGGCATTGATTTGGATGTCCATCGGCAGCGAAGACGAGAAGCCGTTCAGGTACATTTCGTTGGTCGTTTCCCCCTCAGGTTCGAGGAAGAGCATGTGCTCATCTCTGTCTGGGAACGTATGCAGTTTGGTTTCGATGCTGGGACAATAACGGGGACCGATACTCTGGATTTGTCCGTTATATAGGGGCGAATCAGGCAGTCCTGAACGCAGCACCTCATGCACCTCTGTGTTCGTATAGCAGATCCAGCAGGGCAGGTTGTTGCGCTCACTCACAGACGTCCGCTCTGTGGGCAGATAAGAGAACTTGTGGAAGTCGTGGTCACCATCCTGCATCTCCATCAGCGAGAAATCCACACTCCTCTTGTCGATGCGTACAGGTGTGCCGGTCTTCATTCGTCCAGCACGGATGCCGTGTTTCGTGATGCTCTCCGTCAGTTCCAACGAAGCCGCCTCGGCACATCTGCCGCCTGGAATCTTCACCCTGCCGATATGCATCAGTCCGTTCAGGAAGGTGCCTGCCGTGATGATGACACATCGTGCACGAAACTCAGCTCCGTAGTACGTCTTAACACCTTGAACTATCTGATTTTCAACAACTAACTCTCTCACTTGGTCTTGCCATATTTGCAGATTGGGGATATTCTCCAGCACCTCTCGCCAAGTCCAGATAAACTTTGCACGGTCGCATTGAGAACGGGGACTCCATACAGCGGGACCCTTCGAGAGGTTCAGCATCCTGAATTGCAAACTGCAACGGTCAGTCACGATGCCCGTATAGCCTCCCAAAGCATCTATCTCTCTCACAATCTGTCCCTTAGCGATGCCACCAATAGCAGGATTGCACGACATCTGTGCAATCTTGTTCATATCCATCGTGATGAGACACGTCTTGGCACCCAAATTCGCAGCAGCAGCAGCAGCCTCACACCCAGCGTGACCTGCCCCCACCACTACCACATCGTAGTTGAAAATCATCTTATTACGCGTAATTGAAGTGCAAAGGTACGATTAAGTGAGAGAAATACCAAATTTATTTGAGTATTTCCGAACGAAAGTACCTTCGACGTAGTCAACGGTAGTGCAAATCGAACACAATACAAAATAAATAAAGATTTTTTTTATTTTTATTGTTGAGATGCAGCCTACCTTCGACGTAGCCAACGGTACGATTAAGTGAGAGAAACAACAATACCTTTTATTTCCCCACCAGATAAGTATGGAAGGAATGGGGTTGTGCCTTGATGTTGAGGTGCTTGCCTCCCACCTTCACGCTGATTTGCGCTTCAGCGTCCGTGAAGTTGCCGGCAGTGATGATGAGACGTTGACCTTGACGGAAGACAACGAGAGGGGTTTGGCTGTATTCACGTCCAGCGTAGGCAATCATCTCTGTGCCTGGTGCGATGAAATGGCTGAAATGCTTGTAGGCATAGTACTCAGGGGTGTAGCGCATGTGGCGCGTCTTGCTGTCCACCTGAATCAGCGCGTTCTGTGTCCAGCCCCAAGTGGATTGCCCCTTGTCGGTCAGGATGAAGTTCCAGTTGTAGTACTCATCACATCCATTGCCCAGATTGTCTGAGAGCAGGAAGAAAGTGTGCTCGCCAGCAGCCCAATCCATCGAGCCATTGCCACATTCGCTCTCGCTCATCATGAAACGGAGGTTGGGGTAGCGTTGACGCAGCTGGGGCAGGTTTTCACGACATTCCCACTGAGTGCCCATACCCTTGATGTTCTTCTGCAGGGTGGGGTCATCCAGAATCTTCTCCACATAATCCAGACGGTTGGTGTTGAAGGTGCCGATCCACAGTTCCACCTCTGGATGCTGTTTGGCAAGAGTCGGAGCCAGATACTCGTTGTTGAAGCGTAGTGTACCTTCAGCCGTCCAGGCGCAACCCGGATAAGGCGTATAGGAATAGGCCTCGTTCTGATACATGACCTTGGTGATGGGAAGTCCCTGTTCTGCATACAGTTCGATAAATCGGCAGAACATATTCGCATAGCTCTGCAAATAGCGAGGTTCCTGAATGAAGTAGTCCTGAGCCGCCAGCCGACGTGGGAAGACACCGTTCCTTTCCCCCAGCAGTTTCATCTCATCGGCGTCATAATGGGTATCCTGCTCCATGTAGAGCAA